>CAMWXM010000031.1 GCA_947178195.1 uncultured Ruminococcus sp. | reverse complement strand
TCGGCGGCTCCGAATCTATCGACCTTGCCATAAGGGCGGTAATAAATCCCGGTGATGAGGTTATTATCGTTGAGCCTTGCTTTGTCTGCTATTCGCCTATTGTGGAGCTTATGCATGGCATACCCGTACCCGTAAAAACATACGTTAAAGATAATTTCAAGCTGACAGCTCAGTCCCTTAAAGAAAAAATAACCGATAAAACAAAGCTTCTTATACTTCCGTTCCCAAATAATCCTACCGGAGCGATAATGACAAGGGAAGACCTGAAACCTATTGCAGAAATTTTGAGAGATACCAACATTATGGTTCTTTCAGATGAAATTTACGCTGAGCTTACATATGGAAGAAAGCACTGCTCCATTGCGTCCCTTGAAGGAATGAGAGAACGTACTATATATGTAAACGGATTTTCAAAAGCTTTCGCCATGACAGGTTGGCGATTGGGCTATTTATGCGCTCCAGAGCCTATAGTACATCAGACACTTAAAATTCATCAGTACGGAATTATGAGTTCGCCGACTGTCAGTCAGTATGCTGCAATCGAGGCTCTGACCGGCTGCGAAAAAGAAGTCAGAAAAATGACCGATGAATATAACATAAGACGCCGATTTGTGGTTGAGGAATTTAATAAAATGGGACTTGAATGCTTTAATCCAGAAGGAGCGTTTTATGTGTTCCCATGTATTAAAAGCACAGGCATGAACAGTCAGGAATTTTGCGAAAAGCTTCTGGAGGAACAAAAAGTCGCTGTTGTTCCTGGGGACGCATTCGGTGAAAGCGGCGAGGGATTTGTAAGGGTCTCTTATGCATATTCGCTGAAGCATCTTATTGAAGCTATGAAGCGTATCAAAATTTTTATTGATAATCACAGGTGATATAATAATGGACAGTCTTAAAGTTAAAACCTCTGCAAAAATCAATCTTTCACTTGATGTTGTAGGCAAGAGAAAAGACGGATATCATATGATAGAAAGTATTTTTCAGAGTATAGGCATATACGATATCGTAACCGTAAAAAAAGCGGACAAAGATATTACAATAACCTGCGACGATGAAAGCGTACCATGCGACATAAGAAACGTTGCATTCAAAGCCGCACTTTTATTTTTTGAGTATACCAATATTGAAGGCGGCGCAGAAATACATATAGAGAAGCATATTCCCTCTCAGGCAGGGCTGGGCGGCGGAAGCTCTGACGGTGCTGCCGTTCTGTACGCCTTAAACCGTATTTTTGAAACTGATATGCCCATCAACATTCTTGGAAAGATAGGCGGAAAAATAAGCGCAGATACGGCATTTTTCATATACGGCGGTACTGCTTTTGTCCGTGGAATAGGCGAAAAAATTTTCGTTATAAGGTCTATTCCTCCTGTTCATATAGTTGTTGCCAAAGGAAAAGCAGGTATTTCAACGCCGGAGGCATATAAGGCTATTGATACTCTTGATTCGCCTCCGCACCCTGAAACGCAAAAGCTGCTGGAAGCGATAGATAAGGGTAAATTCTTAAAAAAATGCGGTCTTTGCGAAAATATATTTGAATTGGTCACCCAGACAAGAGATGTTTTTGATTTAAAAAAATTCATACTTGACAGCGGTGCGGAAACGGCGATAATGAGCGGCAGCGGTTCTTCCGTTTTCGGAATATTTGCAGATGAACAGTCCGCACGCAAATGCGAGGAAAACCTCCGTAAATATTACTATTATGCGCAGTATTGTACGGCAGTCACAAATTCTATATATGAAATATAAGGGACAATTCACAAAATTTAAAATTCAGACTATAAAAACAGGTAACAGTTATATAGTTAAACAACTATATAACTGTTACCTGCAATCTTTAGAAATGCTTAAAAGCGAGTTTTTTCAGATCATTTCTTCTTATTTTTAAATTTTTTTCTCAGCAAAAATGCCCCAGCTCCTGCCGCTGCAAGTCCTGCGCCCAGTAAAAGAGTGCTCTTTTTAAGAGTCTTTTCTTTTGATCTGCGATTATGACAGACTTCAATAGCTGTCGTCTGCAAGTTAGAAGAACCCGAAATATATACCTGTGCCCTGTCAAATTTCAAGCTTCCCGATAAAAGAGTAAGCTTTAAGATATGGACTGTGTTTTCAAGATTTTCGGCAATGAAAAATGCATTGTTGATATTATCGCATTTTTCAATATTTCCGGCTTTGACAATTGCCCTGTCAATTTCAATTTTAACCCGAAGATCATCTGATATTCCGAAAAGCGCAACTCTCTCCCCTATAAATTCAAATTCAAAGGATTGATTTTTCTTGTCCGTATTAACGCTTGTTCTGTAAGTAAATTCCTCGTCTGCGTTTCCATTTTTTATCCAACCTTCCGTATATTCAAAATCGCCGCATAAGCAATCGAAGCTATTGCAGAAAGAAAAATCCTTTTCATTCTGTTCTATTTTAACTCCGCTAAAGATATTTTTTCTATATGCACTCAAAATCGCTCCATATCCCGAAAATGCACAAGGAGTTTCGCCGATGTCGCTGCTGTATAAAACCTCTCCGTTTATTTTATATATAATATTTTTTTGATTAATGATTATTTCAAGGCAGTTTGGAAATAAAACAGATATTTTATAAGAATTATTTGTTTCCTCGATCTCTCCGGATTTTATTATTTCATATTTATCATCGGGATAAATTTTTATCCCATAGCCTATTTCGCCATTTTTGTCGCAGCATATACCTATACCCACAAAATTATCCTTATTATCGTCTGCAAATTCAGCAAATGCCGTCAGATGGTAATTACACAAAAGCTCGTTACCGAATATTGAGCATGCGGATTTTCCGGCAGAAATGTTTTCATAAACCTGAGTCTGTTCAATAAAAGTCTTTTCATTTTCGCAGTATTCTTCAAAATCTCCTGAAATATCCCATAAAGGCAAGAGCCCTTCCTCCGATTCCAGAATATAAGGAAGCTTAGCCGGAAGGTTATTTCCATTTGAAACTTCAAAGGTATCTATGCCGTTTATTTCGTTAATAGAAGCGGTAGTACAGGTCATCACCGAAAAAGGCTTTACCTCAACGTTATAGCAATATCCATGATCCTTTCTGCATGGCAGTATTTTATCGACCACCCTGAACCAGTTGCCGCTGAAATCTCTGTTGTTTTCCGGTCCTTTTGTTTCAACACAATGAACAGCGTCTCCCGCTTTTGCCAGGGACTTTATACAAAGATTATACTTTCTCGGTTTTAATGAAGTATTAACGAATACCACTGAATAATCTCCGTTTTTCGATGAGAGAGACATATGATCGTTATCTCCGTCGCAGTCGGAATATTTCCAGCCGTTATCGGAAAAACAGGTTATGTGCGCCATACTCCAGATAAGCGAAGATATTTCAAAATCTCCCGACCAGATACCTTTAGTGTCCAATACGGAGCCGCCGCTAAAATACACTATAGAATATTTGCCGCCGATAATTTTTTGTACTGTTTCAGTTATCGAACCGCTGCCTTTAAGTCCGTTTCCGTCAGCCGCTGCTGCATATTCAGGGTAAATACATGATAATTTTTCACATTGGTCATCTGTGCTTTCAGTCGTTATCTCAGGATTTATCTGCATAATATCCGCCGCATAATCTATTGCTCTTTCGTGATCGGTTTCAAATTTCAGATGAGAAAAACCCATTCCGCTTTTTTTTCTGAAAAGAAGCTCGTTTATTCTTTTATAGTCAGCAGGAAATTTTGCTTTGTAAACCATAAGCCTGCGGAGAATATTTTTATCTATCGTAAGACCGATTCCCCGAAAATTTCCCATATCAAGCTTTCCGTCTATAACTATATCCTTGTAAATATCGTTCATTTGCCGCCTCCGCTTTTAGTCACACTGCCTCAGCAATGAGAAATTTTATTTTTTTCCCTTGTTCCATAAACATTTTTTCATGCTCTGTCAGGTAATTTTTACCATTGTAATCGCTTTCGTGCAAATCATAGGTTTTATATTTTATTTTATAGCCTGACTGTTCAAAATATTCAAAAGATTCTTCAAAAAGCTCATCATCGTCTGTTTTAAAATAAATATCTCCTTTTAAAAAGGTTCTGTATTTCATCAGCTGACGAAAATGAGTAAGCCGTCTTTTTTTATGCTTTGACTTAGGCCATGGATTACAGAAATTTATGTAAATTCTTTTGATGGAGTCGTTTTCATCAAAAACATTTTCTATCTGCTCAATATTTTTTATGAAAATTCTTACATTATCCATATCAAGATTTTTTTCGTGATATGCTTGTTCAAGCTTTCTTTTTGCAAGAACAAGCATTTCATTTTTTATATCCACAGCTATGAAGTTTACATCTAAATTATCCGGCGCAACCTGAGATATAAATCCGCCCTTTCCGCAGCCAAGCTCCAGATATATGGGCTTATTATCTGCAAATTCATTTTTCCATTTGCCCTTTAATTTATCCGGTTCATTAATGCAAAAATCACAGGCGTCCAGCTCCGGCTTTGCCCAGGGTTTACATCTGATCCTCATATAAAAACATCTCCTTAAAGTTTAACAAGCCCCTTATCAGCCATTTCCTTAATTGCAAGCAAAACTCCTGTTTTACCACTTGAATAGGTAATTCCACCCTGCATCCACACAGCATAAGGCTCTCTTAAAGGTGCATCGGCGGAAAGTTCTATGGAAGCTCCCATTGTAAAAGCTCCGGCTGCCATAATGACCTGACTGTCATATCCGGGCATGTCCCACGGTTCAGGCGTTACAAAGGAATCTATCGGAGAGCCTTTCTGGATCCCGCAGCAAAAAGCTTTAAGCAATTCAGGATTGCTAAGCTTTATCGCCGTTATGATGTCGCTTCTTTTTTCATTTTTTGCAGGGAAGCTTTCAAAGCCAAGCTTTGAAAATACCGCCGCTGCAAAATCGGCAGTTTTAACAGCGTTTGCCACTATTTCCGGGGACATAAAAAAACCTAAAAACATTTCTCTGTTCTGACTCAGAGTGCAGCCTACCTCCTTGCCCATGCCCACACATGTCAGGCGATAGGAACAAAGCTCTACTAAATCCTTACGTCCTGCAATATAGCCGCCTGTTCTGGCAATACCGCCGCCAGGATTTTTTATCAGTGAGCCTATAATAAGATCAGCTCCAACTTCGGTAGGCTCTTTGATATCTACAAATTCGCCGTAGCAGTTATCAACCATTATTATTATATCGGGATTTGCTTTTTTTGCGCATTTGCAGATTTCCTCTATATCCTCAATAGTAAGTGCAGGACGTAGTGAATAACCTCTCGAACGCTGTATATAGGCAGCCTTCGCAGTCTTTACCTTTTCTGAAATTGCGTTCAGGTCGGGAGAACCGTTCTCTTGCAGATCAACCTGTTCATATTCAATTCCGTAATCAATAAGCGAGCCATTTCCTTTTTGTCCTTTAAGTCCAATGACTTCTTCAAGTGTATCGTAGGGTGCACCTGTTACAGAAACTATCTTATCTCCCGTGCGGAGAATTCCCCATAAAGCGGTAGATAAAGCGTGAGTTCCCGAAACAAAATTATGTCTTACCAGAGCGTCCTCAGTGCCGAAAACTTTAGCGTAAACGCTGTCGAGAACATCTCTTCCCACATCTCCGTAACCATAGCCTGAGCTTCCGTAAAAGCACTGCTCGCTGACACGATTTTCCATAAATGCCGAGAGCACCTTTGAGGAATTATATTCCTTTATTTCGTCAATTTTTTTAAAGCAACAGGCAGCCTCTGCTTCTTCTGCCAGTTTAAGTATTTTTTCATCAAATCCAAAAAAATTATCAGTCATTTGCATTCAGCATTCCTTTCACTGCGCTTTCATTTTTATTGTCAATTCTTTCCAGTACATATTCGCTGTTATAGGCTTTAAATCCTATTTCACGGTAAAAGCTTTCACGAGTATCCAGGGCGTTTAAAAACGCCGTTTTATTTTGTTTTTCAAGGTACGTGGCAAGCCATTTTAAAAATGCCCGGGCATATCCGCTTCCCCTTGACGAAATTTTTGTGGCAACCTGCCCTACCAATACACAGTCGTCAATATCGTAGACTATGGAAGCTGTGGTGGAATTTTTATAAGTAAAGACCCGGCTTATGCCGTGACGTATACGGTGAGATGTGTCAGCAAGCCAGACAGAATAATCCAGAAGATTTGGAAAGCCCTCGGAAAGTATGCCGTAAACATCGTCCAAAATCGGTTCATAATTAATATCGTTTTCGTCTATAACAGTATTTTCATCGGCGCAAAGCTTAAAACATGTCCTATGAAGTTTATGATAGCCCTCCATATTGTAAAGGCTTTCTATCGCCGTTTGATCGCCCTCAATTCTGAAAGGCAGGTTCATTTGAATAAATGCCTTTAATTCGCTGCTGTCAAATCCGCTGCCCTCTATGAGCAGCGTGGAATTTATCAGCAACATTATACCATTTTCATCGCTTACATAAAACCGACAGAAGTCATAGTCAGTACCGTAAGCGTTAAGATAGCTTAAAATTCTTCTTCCACAGCAGCTTTTGCAAAGCTTCGGGATGTTTATTATACTCCTGTCATCAACATACCTTATCATAATACTGCCGCCTTTTCATAAAGCTCCCTTGTCATTTCAAAGCATGCATTAAGGTCGTCCTTTTTTACAACGCAGGAGGGGGAATGAAGGTATCTGCACGGAGCGGATACGGCAATAGTTCTGATACCCTTGCCTGAAATATGAATTGCTCCGCCGTTGTTTCCGCCAGCAATTTTGGTTTTCGCCTGGCATTTTATTTTTTTATCCACCGCTATTTCAAAGGCAACGTTAAAAAGCTCTCTGTCGTAAACGGAGCTTCTGTCCATAAATGAAATCACTGCACCGTTTCCCAGTCTGCACACCTTCTGGCTTTCCGGCGTACCCTCTATATCGGAAGCGGTAGTGGTTTCGCATACTATAGCGAAATCCGGAGCAACGGTAAAGGCTGCAGTTTTTGCTCCCCTGAGACCTATCTCCTCCTGAACAGTAAAGGTAAAATAAGCGTCGTATTTAAGCTCCGATTTTATAAGCTCAATTAAAAGCGCACAGCCAAATCGATCGTCTATGGCTTTTGACTTTATCATTCCGTCGCCGAATTCCACATACTCAGAAGCAAAATAAACAATATCCCCTGGCTTTACGTATTTTTCCGCTTCTGATTTATCAGTTGCGCCAAAATCCACATAAAGACTGCCAATCTCAGGCTTTTTTTCACGTTCGGATTTTGAAAGCTTATGAACCGCCTTGGATCCTATAACGGCAGGAAGCTTTTTATCCCCTATGACCACCTGTCTGCCTATTATCACAGACGGATCTACGCCTCCTACGGCGTCTATGGTAAGAGTGCCGTCGCTCTGAACAGATGTTACGATAAGAGCTACCTCGTCCATGTGAGCGTCAAGCATTACTTTATTTTTGGGAATATTTTTTCCCTTTTTAAAGGCAATTATATTACCCAGAGGATCAATATTGTATTCACAATGCCCTTTGATTTGGGAAATAATATATTCCCGGATTTTTTCCTCATTGCCTGATGTGCCGCAAAGCAGACACAATTTTTTCAGATTATCAAACATATAAAAAACTCCTTATTTTCTAAGCTTTATTCCACAACTGAATTTTCTTCGTATACCGAATAAACCTTTTTAAAACTATTCTCCGCTCTGCACTGTTTAACATAGGGTTGTATTTTTGCAAAGGCTTCTTCCTTTCCGCTTTTATCGCAGGGAAAATATACCCATTGGGACATAAAGCTGTGAGCGTAATTGCAATGAATATTTGAAGTATATATCTGCACAATAGGGTCTTGAACATAATTATCTGTCTGCACTGCGCAGTCAATGCGATAAGTAAAATATTTCTGATTATCCTTAACATAAATTATATTTACGTTAAGCTCTTCTTCAGAAATATCAAGACTTTCGGTTATTCCTGCTCCTTTATTATATTCGTTTGTCGCCGTAACCTTTTCAAAATAAAAGTTTTCTCGATAAGCCTTTTTTATTTGATCTTCCTTATCCTTATATTTTTCAGGAACAAGTATATTTAAGGTCAAATCGTCGTAAATAAGTTTTTCTGAAGGAGAGCCGCCCTCAGTCGTTTCAATAGGATTAAATTTAAAATAATTTTTGCTTACTCTTATACATTGTCCGTATGGGTCAATTTCTACAGGATAGGTTAAATTGTTAAGCGTATATAGTGGCGTTCCTTCTCCGTCATCGTCCTGATAGTTATATGCGTCCATTACAAACGCTTCCACATTGTCCTCGAGTAGCTTGAAGAGTTCAACGCTACGCTCTGCAATATCAAGATATTTCTTTCCGTCTTCATCTTCTTCAGTTGCAGATACGACAGTCGTATATAAATTTTTACAATTTTCCCATTTTGATCCGCCTGCTTCGCTTTTTTGCCTTTCCCCACATCCTATTAACAATATCGGAAATATAATTAAAAGTAAAAATATCTTAGCTTTTTTCATTTTACCTCCTTAAAATTGTTTTATATATTTTATTTTCCACATTATCATCATAAAATCAATCAATGATAAGTCCGGCTATCGAATAAACCCGTTCACTAAAATCTTCAAGATGACATTGTTTAATATAGGGCTGAATTTTTTCATACGCTTCATCTTCATGATATGTATCACATGGAAAATAAACATTAAAAATCATCATTTTGTAAATATAGCTAAAATGAATATTAGACGTATAGATCTGTACTACCGGGTCTTCTATACACCTATCATGATCTTCAACACAATTATAAAGATATGAAAAATATTTCTGTCCGTCTTTAACATAAATAATATTTATTTTAAGATTTTCTTTCGGGATTTCAAGTCTTTCATCAATTCCATATTCTTTGTTATAATTATTGGCTGTATCAATCTTTTCGGAATAAAATCTTTCACGATAGGCTTCTATGATCAGTTCTTCCATGTCCTTATATTTTTCGGGTACAAGAAGATTCAAGGTCAGATCATCATATATAATTTTTTCTATAAGGTCGCTGCCGTCTGCCGTTTCAATAGGGTTAAGCTTAAAATAATTTTTACTTACTCTTATGCATCGTCCGTCAGGATCTATCTCACTGGGATAATTTAAATTTCTTGACAGATATATGGGGCTGCCATACAGTTCCGGCTCTGTCGGTGTATCATTTAGTTGATAATTATAAGCGTCCATTACAAAAGCGTCTGCGTTATCTTCAATAAGCCTGAACAATTCAAAGCTTTGCTTTTCCACCTCTGACAATTGTTCTTTCCATTGTTGTTCATCCACATTATCTGAATTGCTACAATATACATCTACCATAAATATTTTATCCAATTTGCTAATTTTCTCAGTGCCTTCGTTATATTCCGATTTTGAAGATGATGTATCATTTATTTTGGTTTCAGGCGATTTTTCACAGCCAATCAATAATGAGGAAAATATTATCAATAAAAAAATCAATTTACATTTCTTCATTTCTCACCTCAGCATTGCTTTATATACTCCGCAAGCAGCTTGCCCGTATTTTCCACATCGTGAGCATCAAGCATTACTTTATTTTTGGGAATATTTTTCCCTTTTTAAAGTTATCCTCCGCCTTGCACTGTTTAACATAGGATTGTTACACATTCTCCCAATTCAAAACATTTTTACAAGCAACTGAACCCTTACCCGGAACTATTTTACCAATAATATTACAGTTGACACCATTTTTTCTGATCGTATTCATTACTTCATCAGCATCTCGTTGTTTTACAACCATGGATAAACCAACCCCCAAATTGAATGTTCTCAGCATTTCTTCATCTGAAATAACGCCATATTTCTTCAAAACACCAAAAATATCAGGTATTATATACAATGATAAATCAATTTCAGCATCAACATAATCAGGTAGTATTCTATTTAGATTTTCTTGAATTCCTCCTCCAGTTATATGAGCCATTCCCTGAATTAATCCTTTTCCAAACAATTCTTTCACAGTCATATAATAGCATCTATGAGGTTCTAACACCGCTTCAATAAATGTTTTATTACCAACAGTTTCATTCATAATTGTGGGATTTTCGTCAATTATTTTTCTGACTAATGTATAACCATTTGTATGAATTCCGCTTGACTCAAGTGAAATTACCACATCTCCAACCTCGATACTTGAGCCGTCAACAATTTTATCTTTATCTACGATGCCTACTATACTTGATGTCAAAATGTAAACGCCATTATCGAGTACACCTGGTTGTTCTGATGTCTCTCCACCTGTTAACACACATTCCTGTAATTTACAAGCATCTGAAATACTTGCAACAATTCTGGTAACTATTTCTTTATCTAATTTTCCGCAAATAATTGCATCTTGAATAGTAAGCGGTGTAGCACCCATAACTATACAGTCATTAATAAGGTGATTAATCATGTCATAACAAACATTTTCTATCTTATCATATTTCATTGCCAATAATTGTTTCGATCCTGGTTCCTCAGTCTTTAAGACAAGAACAGGATTCTTATATTCAGGAAACGAAAAATCATACAGGCTAGAAAAAGCACCTAATTTATTGAGAACTCTTGGATTTTCTGAATCAATTTTTTTCGCCATTTCTTTCTTTGTTTCATTCGCCAAATCAATATTCACATCGTACTTTGCCATTTTTACTCTCCTTTTTAATAATTTGCTTTTTGTTAAGGTAATACCTCACAATCTTTGTGCGGTGTTGCCTTAAATTATCAAAGATTAAATGAAAGCCATATTTGCTCAATATTACATCTATCATCTATTTTCAAAACAAATGCCGCTATTCATGAATATAAATTTTATATTCCTTATATATTCAGCAAGCAGCTTTCCCGTATTTTCCACATCATCTAACTGAATTATTTCAGCGGGAGTATGCATATATTTAAGAGGTATAGAAACGGTACAAGCCTTACAGCCTCCTCTGTTTACGCTAAACCTGTCCGCATTTGTTGAGGTAAGACCATTCATTACCTCGCTTTGCCAAGGAATATTTTTTTCTTTGCATATATTAATAAGATGGTTAGAAACCTCCCTTGAAAGACAGGGAGAAATACCTATCATAGGTCCCTTTCCCAACTCGCCTGTTTCATATTCCTTATCGCCGAGACAGCGTCCGAAGCTTACGTCAACCGCAATGGCAATATCGGGATTTATTTCATATGCGCCTATTGCCGCTCCTCTTTCTCCAAGCTCCTCCTGAGCGGAAAATAAAACGCTGAAGCTGCATTGATACTTTTCATTTTTCAGCAATTCCAAAGCATAAATTATCGCCGCCATACCGCTTCTGTCATCGAGAGCGCAGCCTGTTATCCTGCCCCCAAGCAATTCCTTCGGCTCAGATGAAAAGGATATTCTGTCTCCCGGAGAAACAATCTTTGAAACCGCTTCACAGCTTAAACCTGTGTCCACAAAAAAATCGTCGATCTCACCTATCTTGTCCTCATTATTACTTAAATGCGGCGGTACAGAGCAAATCACTCCGGTAATATTTTCCCTGCCATGAATATGCACTTGCTGAGTGGCAAGCAAACGCCTGTCAATACCGCCTATATTGGAAATAGCCAAAAAGCCGCTTTCATATATATGGGTGACAATAAGCCCTACCTGATCCATATGAGCGTCCAGAAGAATATGAGGTGTGCCTTCCTTTCTTTCGCCGAAATTGCCGATAACATTGCCGTTTTTTATATAGCAGTCAGAGGTATAATTTTTTAAGATATTCTCAGCGTATTTGCATACGCTGTTTTCCTCGCCTGAAACGCCTCTGAGCGCCGAAAGCTCAAAAATATATTTTTTTAAGTCCATGCCGAATCAAAGCTCCTTTACAAGGTTTTTATAATGTATTCCTCTTGCTTCAAAATTAGGATAAAGATCAAAGCTTGCACATGCCGGAGAAAGTGTCACAATATCTCCGCTTTCGGAAATTTCCCGGGCTTTTTTAACAGCTTCCTCCATGCTTGAAGCGTGATATATCTGTAAATTCTGGGGATTGTAAGATGGGCATTCGGTAATTGCTTTTTCGATTTTTTCAGCGGTAACACCCATTAAAATAAGCTTTTTCACCTTTTGATTTACCGTTTCCGCCATAGGCTCAAAGGGGATTTTTTTATCATATCCTCCGGCGATAACGATAAGCTTCTGTGTAAAAGAATTAAGTCCTGCGAGCACACGAGTAGGACTTGTGGCGATACTATCGTTATACCATTTTACGCCGTCAAGTTCTCTTACAAATTCGATTCTGTGTTCAACTCCCCCGAAGTTTTCAGCCATATCCTTTATGACGTCTATGGACACTTCTCCCCACAAAGCGGCAATAGCTGCAAGATAATTTTCTACATTGTGGATTCCCGGAATTCTTATGGTATCCTTATGGATAATTTCTGTGATTTTGCCATATTCATTATAGCAAAGCATACCGTTTTCTGATAAAAACGAGCCGCATTCCGGAACTGATCTTCTTGAAAATTTAACTAAGTTTCCTCTTACCATATCTTCAAGATCATTAGTAAGTTCATTATCGAGATTAAGTACGGTTTTGGAAAAGGCGTTCTGATGTGCAATCAGATTTTTTTTGCAGTCGATATATTCTTCCATAGTACCATGAACATCAAGATGATTAGGAGCAATATTTGTTATAACAGCCGTATCGGGAGATTTTCTCATGGAAATAAGCTGAAAACTTGAAAGTTCCACTACAGCCGCATCACTTTCGGTTATTTCCTCGATAAGTGGCAGCAAAGCTTTTCCTATATTGCCGCCCTTATACACCTTTTTGCCCGATTTTTCAAGAAGTCCTGCAATTATGGTGGTGGTAGTAGTTTTGCCGTCAGAGCCTGTTACCGCATATATTTTACATGGGCAAAGGTCGAAAAATACTTCCATTTCAGAGGTTATCACAACACCTTTTTTTCTTGCTTCTGTAAGCTTTTCATTATTAAAATACATTCCCGGCGCTCTGAAAACAACATCAAAATCAGTAAGACTGTCAAGGTATGTATCTCCAAGACAGAATCCTGCACCCAGACCTTTCAGCTCATCATAAACGCTGCCCATTTTTTCTGCGTCTTTTCTGTCACAGACTGTAACGTTCAATCCCTTTTTTAAAAACAGCTTGATAAGGTCGGTGTTACTGACGCCTACTCCTATAAAAGCAATTTTTTTACTCTTCATGTCCTCAAAAAATCTTTCTGTCTTATTCATAATTATTCTCCTGTCTGAAATACATCTTTGAATTACTTTAGGTCACCTTTGAATTTTTTTCAAAAGTGACCTATTATATTATATATAATTTTCTATAAAATATCAACTGTTTTTTCAGAAAATATTTTTCAGAGACTTATTTCAATTTTTTTTGATATGAATGAAAACAGCGATTGTTGTAGTTTTTTTGGTTGTATCACACACTCGAAGACTTTCTTTTAATGTTTGCAATAAGAATTGCCAGTGAAAACAATGCTGCCGCAAACAAAGCTTCAATGCCTATACATGTGAAAAACTGACTTGTTTCAAATATTTCGCCTGCCACTCCAGCAATCATATTATTGGCTCTTACATACCAGTATGCCGGTAGGAAATGAGCAGCATTAAGGATAGAGTCGCTTAAAAATTCCATTGGCACGAATACTCCGCAAAGGAAACTCATTGCAAGAGATACGGTATTCGCTATCATGTCCGTTGCCTTGGGACTTGGCGAAAGAGCGGATATAAACAATGCAACCGACAGTGAAACTACCATGAATATAAAACTGTTAAGCGCCGCATACATTCCCATTTTTGAGAAAAATTCCGTGCTTGACAAAGCAATCGCTATTATAAATATCAGCCATATTACCAATGCGTAAATTACCGACGCAAGACCTGTCTGCAAAGTTTGCTTTGAGGTTGAAAGACTGGAAGCGTTTATTCTTGCCTTAAGTTCCTTTTTGTTAAGAGTAGTTAAAATCGGCACAAGAGAGGAAATTAAAATTGCCATAAATATATATGCAAGATATTGGAAAAAGTATCTATAATAACTGTTTAAATCTGAGCCTTCCGCTTCCTCTGAAAAGCTTTCCAAAACGACCTTCGTTTTATCCTGCATTATATCATGAGTTTTGCTCATAGCCTCTTCAAGAGAAAATCCGCCGACAACATATGATTTAACGCTTAAAATATATCTGTCTATCTGTGTTTCCACAAGGCTTGAAGCGTAGCTTCCGGGTACCTGATAATTTGAAAGCAGATTATCCGTCTTACCCTGTTCAAGATTTTTTTCAAAATCCTTATTAATAGTAAGCACATAATTTGTATTCATATAATATATATCGTCGAGCATTTTATCATGATCCTGCTCCGTTTCCTTAACGTTATGATTTTCGGATAAAAACTCTATAAAACTTCTGCTTGCATTGCTGTTATCCATATCAATAACGCTTAAGTCAAGCTTTTTATCGATAAACTGAGCCGTATCTGTATTCTGAGTTGCCATAATTATGGAAATGACCAAAAATACGCCTATGTATATGATTGGTGCGCCGATACGCTTTGAAAGGATTTTAAAAAAGACTTTAAATACTTGCATATTTTTTCCTCCTGGTCATAAGAAATCCGCCGACAGTGAAAATAACGGATATTACGATAAGAGATACCAGCTTTTCAACATATCTGTCATAATTATCGTAAACGTTAAGGCAATAGAACATATCGCATATAAGCGCAACAGGACTTATGCGGTTTAATATCGGGAAATGCTCTTCAACTACAATTTTCATATTGCCAATCATAAGACCGCTTAAAAAGCATAAAATCATTGTGACCGACATTGAAATACTGCTCTTTAGGTTTTCGCTCATTCTTCCGATAGAGCCTACAAAAAATCCAAAGGTTACTCCGGCAATAGCTCCGACCATTCCGGAAATATAAATAAGTGGAATTTTATCTCCGATATTTTCACCCAGCACAAACATAATATAGGAAATCGAAACGACAACGCATATCATCTGAGCGGCAATGCTTGCAATCAAATTTGCCACAATAGCGGTCATTTTGTGGGTGGGAGAAATACATTTTCTTGCGGCAATCGCCGAAAGATTTCCCTGATTTTCAATAGCGACATGAAGTCCGGTTACAGAACCGTAAAACGCAACCATAGCTATAAGGTTATAAAAATACTGAGCATATACGTCCATATTTCCGTCGGTAAGCTTAATATTTTCATTGCAGCTTATTTCCTCTGTAAGTGTCGCCATAACGTCCTGAAGTTTTTCAGGAGCGTTCACAGCCGTATCGGTTATAATAGCTTCATTTGTCCGATAGCTGTTTAAAAATTCTCTTAAAATAGTTTGTTTCATTTCGTCGCCTTTGTCGTAAACTTTAAGAGTGATTTCCTGATCCAGATAAATAATACCGGAAATATCGTTTTTTTCAAGCTTTTCCATAGCTTCTTCCTCACTAAGATATTCGGCTTTGAGCAAAGGCTCGTCATCCTGAGAAATAGATTCTATTACCGTATTGAAAATTTCATTTTTTTGATTTTCCACTACGGCAACGGGAATACTGCTAAAAAGCGTTTCTGTTTCATACATATTTGAAAATGCCAGATGAAAAAGAGTTCCCAGAATTATAGGAAAAGCCAAAAGCCAGAAAAGAAAGCTTTTCACACGAAAGGTGCGGATAAAATCGTATTTTAAATTATGCCAGAACATCTTATTCCTCCTTATCTCTCAATTCCTTGCCTGTGATTTCAAGGAACACGTCGTTGAGGGTCGGAAGCTCTGAATAAACTCTGCCTATGGGTATTTCTTTTTCGGAGAAAACGCTGAGGACTCTGGAAAGATTATGCTTTCCGCCGCTACAGAAAATAGTTAGCTTGTTATCTTCATATTTGGTTTCATAAACGTGAGGAAGATTTTCAATAATTTTTCTTATTTCATCTTCAAGGTCAAGAATTTCTATATGTATCGTTTCGGTGTTCTTGATGGATTTTTTTAGCTCCTCTTTAGTGCCGAGAGCAATATTTTTACCCTTATCCATAATTGCTATTCTTGTACAAAGCTGTTCTACCTCTTCCATATAATGCGAGGTGTAAATGATTGTTGCTCCCTGTCGGTTAAGCTCGGCAATACCTTCGAGTATCTTATTGCGGCTCTGGGGATCGACTGCAACTGTAGGTTCGTCAAGAATAATAAGCTTAGGCTTATGGGCGATACCGCAGGCGATGTTGAGCCTTCTTAAAAGACCTCCCGAAAGCTTTTTAGGTCGGAATTTCACAAAATCCTCCAGACCTGTAAATTCTATAGCTTCCTGTACATACTGCTTTAGAAGCTTTTTATCATTTATGTAAAGTCCGCAGAAATAATGTATATTTTCGTAGACGGTAAGCTCGTCAAATACCGCTACGTTCTGCATAATAACCCCTATCTGCTTTTTTATGTCATAGCTTGAGGGAGTCATTTTTTTGCCGAATATCTCAATATTTCCTTTGTCGAAGGTAAGAAGCGATAAAAGACAGTTGATAGTAGTGGTCTTGCCTGAACCGTTAGGCCCTAAAAGTCCGAATATTTCTCCCTCTTTGATCTCAAGGTTAAAGTGGTCAAGAGCGATAAGCTCTTTATATCGTTTTACAATGTTTTCAATTTTTACTACTGTTTTTTCCATAACATTTCCTCCTTTGTCTGTACCTATATTATATACTATATTTCACTGTTAGTAAAGTGAAAAAAATCACTTTCTTATATGACAAATGTCACCTACTTTTTTTGAAAAAAAAGTAGGCAAAAAAACTTTTAAATCGAATTTAGTTGCGTGAGAAAATTTTTTAAAGACTCGAAAAGCAACTATATTGGCAGAAAAAGA
>CAMWXM010000030.1 GCA_947178195.1 uncultured Ruminococcus sp. | reverse complement strand
CATATATTGCTCCTTTTTACTTTCTCAATAATTATTATATTCATTATATATCAAGTTTAAAGAATAGTCAAATACTTCGCAGGAACAAAAAATAATATATGTCCACATCTAAATGACATAGGTTTTTATAGGTGCCAATATGTTGACTGAATAGCAGGAACTTAGCTATATTGCATAAAAATCTTAATTAATTTTTGTAATGTGTTTATTTGCGTAATTTCCTTAAAATGTATTTAAAAATTTATATTTCTTCCGATAAATATTATAACATAACATCATAAAGAAAAGGAGATATCGCAAATGGGTCTGGCGATAAGAACAAATTTTTCAGCTTTGAATGCTACGAGAAATCTAAATAAAAACAGCAAAAAATTAGATTCAGCCCTTGAAAAACTTGCGTCCGGTTATAAGATAAACCGTGCAGGCGATGATGCTTCTGGTCTTGCTATATCTGAAAAAATGAGAGCTCAGATAACCGCTCTCGATACATATTCCGATAATGCTGGAAACGGTATTAATCTTATACAGACAGCAGAAGGATATATGAATGAAATCGGCGATATGCTTAACAGATGCGTGGAGCTTTCTGTAAAGGCGGCAAACGGAATTTATACTCCGATAGAGAGAGAGATAGTACAAGACGAAGTAAATAAGCTGCACGAAGAAATAGACAGAATTTCTGAAACGGCTAATTTTAATATGCTAAAGCTTCTTCAGGGTCCGAAAACAGAGGTTAATGTTATAACCAGTAAACCTATTATTATAAACGGTCTGCCTCCATGGGGAGCTTTAAGCAGCAACTTTTTGGTAAGCGATACATATACTACAACAAGCTCAGGTCAAACTACACAACATCCTTCGGCAACCTTTGACGCTTCTGCTTTTACAGGATCGGCGGCAGATATTCAGGCAGCGGTAGGAACAGGCTTTCATACCACATGCTGTACATGCACAAATCATTATAGTATAGAATTTACAGCTGAAACTACAAACAGTTATCAAGCAAGCGGAAGTCATAATATTTATAAAATCGGTATAGGAAACTGTCAAACTGCCGATGATGTGTATAAAGCGATAATAAATGGAACAAATAGCGGCAGACCTAAAGGTCATTATACGCAGTTTGTAATTCAGAACGGAAAGTTGGTCATATACGATAACAGAAACGGTCAAAAAGCATCCCCAGGCAACGACCGAGGAATTTTAGGTGCTGGAGTAGCTTATGATCCGGACGACATAACTCAAGAGAAAACGACAGGCGCATTTGTGTCAATAAATGTCGGTCACAAAAAGGTCGGTAAAATCCTTATCGGACTTAGTGAGATTTCCACCTCAAGTCTTGGTATCGGCGGCGTAAGCGTCGGTTCTCAGGAAGGCGCCGGTCAGGCGATAGACATATACAGAAATGCTATTAATAAAGTCAGTATTCACAGAAGCATTTTTGGCGCACTGCAAAACAGAGTAGAATATACCATTAATAATCTGGATACTACTAGTGAGAATACATCAGCAGCTAAAAGCCGTATCAAGGATACAGATATGGCAAAAGAAATGGCTGAATTTACTAAAAACAATATACTTATGCAGGCTTCGCAGTCTATGATAGCACAGGCTAATACTCAGGTTCAGAATGTTCTGCAGCTTCTTCAATAAATTTAAGGCAATACTACATAAAATTGTGTAGTATTGCCTTAAATTTTTATATTACTTCTTTTTTTCTCTGAGCTGTAAAAAAAACTGCGAAATAATAGCGGAGCATTCTTCTTTCAAAACGCCAGAGGTTATTTCCGGCTTATGATTAAAGGGAAGCTCAAACATTTTTACTACTGATTCTGCCGAACCGGATTTAAAATCAGGAGCGCCGTATACTACACGTTCTATCCTAGAATTGATGATCGCTCCGCAGCACATAGGACATGGTTCAAGAGTAACGAACATCTCACAGTCGATAAGCCGCCAGCCGCCAAGCTTTTCAGAAGCTTCCTTTATTGCGGCAATTTCAGCGTGGGCAAGAGGGTTTTTATCCGTTTCACGCCGATTAAAGCCTTGCCCTACAATTTCTCCGGTGGATTTTTTTACTACTATCGCTCCCACCGGAACCTCGTCAATATCAAATGCTTTACGGGCAAGGGATAAGGCAATTTTCATAAATTCATTATCTGTCATAAACATACTCCCGAACAATTTTTAAGGCAATACCATACAAATCATTCGGACGGTTCTTGTACGGTATTGCCTTAATACTGATTATTTTTTATTTTTCTCATGTCTTTCAGATGATGCTTTTATAAAATCAGCAAACAATTTCTGAGGTTTATTGGGACGTGATTTAAATTCAGGGTGGAACTGAACTCCCACAAACCACGGATGATCTTCCAGCTCAACAATCTCAACAAGCCGCTCATCAGGAGAAAGACCGGCGATTTTAAGTCCCTTTTCCGTAAGAACTGATCTGTAAGCGTTATTAAATTCCCAGCGATGACGATGACGCTCATAAATAAGCGAATCGCCATATATTCCGGCACATCTTGAATCTGCTGAAAGCTTGCAGGGATAAAGTCCGAGACGCATAGTTCCGCCTTTTTCGGTAATATTCTTCTGATCTGCCATAATATCTATAACACTGTTTTCACCATCAGGAAGAAATTCTGAGGAATTTGCATCAGCAATACCTGCAATATTTCTTGAAAATTCCACAACAGCCATCTGCATGCCGAGACATATTCCGAAAAACGGGATTTTATTTTCTCTTGCATATCTGATAGCTTCTATCATTCCTTCGATACCTCTATCGCCAAATCCTCCCGGAACAATAATTCCATCACAGCCGCAAAGGGTCTTGTCAACAGTATCCTTTGATATTTCTTCTGAGTTTATCCATTCTATATTTACGTTGGCGTCGTTTACGATACCACCGTGACGAAGAGCCTCTGCCACAGAAAGATATGCATCGGGAAGAGCCACATATTTTCCCACAAGACCAATATTTACCGTTTTGTCAGCCGATTTCTGACGATTTATCATATCTATCCAATCGCTAAGGTCAGGCTTCGGGTTGTTAAGCTTTAGATGCTCGCACACGCTTTCGGCAAGACCTTCGTTTTCAAGCATTATTGGCACTTCGTAAAGTGAAGGTGCAGTAAGATTCTGGATAACGTCCTTTTTGCGTACATTACAGAATAAGCCTATCTTATCCAGCATATCGTCCGGTATTTCGCTTTCGCTTCTGCAAACAAGAATATTAGGCTGGATTCCCAGAGAAAGAAGCTCCTTGACAGAATGCTGGGTAGGCTTTGATTTAAGTTCATTAGATCCTGCGATAAACGGTACAAGAGTAACATGGATAGAAATAGCGTTTTCTCTGCCTACTTCTTTTATGACTTGTCTTATGGATTCAAGAAAGGGAGTACTTTCAATATCTCCCACAGTACCGCCAATCTCAGTAATGACAACGTCCGTATCAGTTTCCTTGCCGACACGGTATATTCTTTCCTTTATCTCATTTGTTATATGAGGTATCACTTGAACCGTACCGCCAAGATAATCTCCTCTTCTTTCCTTATTAAGTACAGTCCAGTAAACCTTACCTGTAGTAACATTTGAATTTATCGAAAGATTTTCATCAATAAATCTTTCATAGTGACCTAAATCAAGATCGGTTTCAGCTCCGTCATCGGTAACAAATACTTCTCCATGCTGATATGGACTCATTGTTCCCGGGTCAACATTGATATAAGGGTCAAATTTCTGTATCGTTACTTTATATCCCCTCGCCTTGAGAAGTCGTCCCAGCGAAGCGGCAGTAATACCCTTTCCAAGACCGGATACAACGCCTCCGGTCACAAATACATATTTAATTGGCATGATCGTTCCTCCTATTAAGATCAAAGCATAGCCTCGACTTAAAAATCATATTACTTCTATTTTACTATTTTTTTTGACAAATTGCAATAGAATTAAAAAAAATAAAACAAATAACACATTAGAAATTTCAGCATTTTTTATAAAAAAATTGTGCAACTTTTTTTATGTAAAATAATAAAAGGTATTGGTTTTTTTTGAAGAATATGATATAATAAAGTCAGATAATTATAAAAACGGAGAAAATCTTATGATGATATATCTTGACAATGCCGCAACGACCAGACCATGCAGAGAAGCCATAAAGGCTGCTGCCGATTGTATGAATGAAAATTTCGGAAATCCTTCATCCCTCCACAAGGTGGGACTAAAGGCGCAGCTTACTATTGATAATGTAAGAAAAATAATTGCCAAGTCGATAGCTGCCGACCCTGAATGCATTTATTTTACATCGGGGGCTACCGAAAGCAATAATATGGCAATTCTCGGCGTTGCGGGGGCATACGGCAAAAGAAAACCTAAAATTGTCACCACTTCCATAGAACATGCTTCCGTAGAAAAAACAATGGAACATCTTGAAGAAAACGGCTTTGAAGTAGTACGTATCAGTCCCGACAGAAGCGGGAATATCTCCCATGAAAAAATAGTAAACGCTGTTGACGATAAAACCTGTCTTGTTAGCGTTATGATGGTAAATAATGAGACCGGATATATTCTTCCGGTAAGACGTGCTTTCTACGGCATAAAAAAGCTTTATCCTCAGTGTATCACTCATTGCGATGCCGTTCAGGGGTATATGAAGCTGGCGTTTAAAGCCAAAGAAATAAACGCTGATATAATTTCCGTTTCCGGACATAAAATACACGGCGGAAAAGGCGTCGGCGCACTTTACTTAAAAAAAGGCATAAGGCTTGAACCGAAAATATTCGGCGGTGGTCAGGAAAAAGGACTGCGTTCGGGAACAGAATGCGTACCGATGATCGCCGGCATGGGAGCAGCGGTAAATGCTCTTTTCGGAACTATTTCCAAAAGGTATGACCATATAACCTCTCTTAAAGAAAAATTCTGCCGTAAAATTACTGCTGTTGAAGGGATCTACATAAATTCTGATGAGGACGCAAGTCCTTATATTATCAATATCTCTGTTCCGGGTATCCGCTCAGAAATAATGCTTCATTTTCTTGAGGAAAAAAATATTTATATTTCAAGCGGTTCGGCATGCTCAAGGGGCGCTAAAAGCGGTGTACTGAAACAATTCGGAATAAGCGACAGCCATATTGATTCCGCATTGAGAATAAGCCTTTGCAGCGAAAATACCGCTGCCGATCTTTCTGCGCTTATCGCTGGTATTGCTGAGGCAAAAAAATCTATTATAAAATCCAAATAAATGGGTTGATTAAAAATTTGTGTAAGTGACTTTCAATCATAATCAGCCTGACAATCGCTTAATTGGGGAAAATCACAAAAAATTCAGAAGTCAAGACTGCTATTGCATTCATTTTAGTCTTTACTTCTGAATTTTTTTGTGATATAATGATATTGGCGATTGTTAGCTTTACACAATTTATTCCAAGTACTCAAATAAAATTATTTTAAAATCTCTTGACAAGGCTTGAAAACCGTGATAAAATAATAGGGTAAAATAATATGCTATATCTGTGATGAAGGAAGATTTATTATCAGAGTTTTTTCAGAGAAATTCCGTCTCCGGCTGAAAGCGGAATTAAAACGGATATTAAGTATACCGCCTTCTGAGTTCGGTCAATAGCCGACGGCAGCTCCCGTTACCGAGCAGCTTTGAGGTCGATATATATTCTTGACATACTATTATTATTTATATTGACAAAAAAGGGTGGAACAGCGGTTATTAATCGCCCCTTTGAGCCTTTGGGTTCAGAGGGGCGTTTTTTTTATTTTGAATGGAGATATTTTATGAAAAAATCATATAAAGCATACATAGTATTTTTCACATATTTTATACTTATGATTTCTGACGGATTACTTACGCTTTATAACACTCCTGATTTAAGCCTTGAGGGGAATCCGCTGGTCACAAAGCTGCATCTTGGCTGGGGAGCATTGATTACAGTAAATGCTATATTTATGATTGTAATTTTTATATGCTGCAAATATACATTTGAAAAATATCAGACTATTAATGCTGAAGTGCCGGATTTAAAATCATATATTTCACAGATTTTTTATAATCGTCCCGATAAGTTTATCTGGACATTATATAAACTCCCTAAAAACCGTAAACCTGTTATGGGGTGGTTTTGTTATGTATTAGTTTATAGCTTGATTACAGGGGCAGTTGTCAGGATTTTTGAATGGCTGATGTTCACATTTGATATTCACATAAGCATATATAATAAAATTGATAACTTATTTTTCGGTCGTTTTGATATTTTTGTCGGTATTTCAACAATGATACTGCTTTCATATGTATGGTTCAAAAAAGAATTTAATAAATCAAAATCTGCTGCGGCAGTAACTATGGAGGAATAAAAATGATAAAATTAACACTCAAAGACGGTTCTATCCGCGAAATCGAAAGTGCCGCTCCGGCTGCCGATATTATAAAGGGTATCGGGGCAGGACTTTACAAGGCTGCATGCTGCGTAAAAATCAATGGGGAAGTCAAGGACATGAGAACTATTATTGATTCGGACTGCGAATTTGAAGTCATGACCTTCGATAGCATAGAGGGTAAAAAGACATTCTGGCATACCGCTTCCCATATTCTTGCCCAGGCGGTAAAAAGATTATACCCACAGGCAAAGCTTGCTATCGGTCCGGCAATTGACAGCGGTTTTTACTACGACTTTGACCTTGAAAAGCCTTTTACAGCAGAAGAACTTACAAAAATTGAAGCGGAAATGAAAAAAATTGCCAAAGACGGAATACCTCTTGAAAGCTATACGATGTCCCCGGAGGAAGCAATCAAATTCCTTGAGGAGCAAGGTGAAATTTACAAAGTGGAGCTTTGTAAGGAACATGCTGATAAGGGCGAGCCTATCTCATTTTATAAGCAGGGCGAATTTTCCGACCTCTGCGCCGGTCCGCACCTTATGACAACTACGCCGGTCAAGGCTGTAAAGCTTCTGTCCTGTACAGGAGCATACTGGAGAGGTTCGGAAAAAAACAAAATGCTTTCCCGTGTTTATGCTGTTGCTTTTCCTAAGGCTTCCCAGCTTGAAGAACATCTTCAGAAGCTTGAGGACGCTAAAATGCGTGACCACAACAAGCTTGGCAGAGAGCTTGAATATTTCACAACTGTTGATGTTGTAGGTCAGGGACTTCCTATAATCCTTCCCAAGGGCGCAAGAGTTGTTCAGCTTCTGCAAAGATGGGTAGAAGATGTTGAGCAAAAGCATGGCTATCTTCTTACTAAAACTCCGTATATGGCAAAGAGAGAATTATATAAAATTTCAGGACACTGGGATCACTATCTTGATGGCATGTTCATTTTAGGCGATCCATACGACGAATCAAAGGAATGCTTTGCTATGCGTCCTATGACATGCCCTTTCCAGTATCAGGTATTCCTAAACAGACAGCGTTCTTATCGTGACCTTCCTATGCGTCTTGGAGAAACCTCTACTCTTTTCAGAAAAGAGGACAGCGGTGAAATGCATGGTCTTATACGTGTAAGACAGTTTACTATTTCCGAAGGACATCTTATTCTGCGTCCTGACCAGCTCGAAGAGGAATTTAAGGATTGTCTGGAGCTTGCTAAATATTGTCTGGATACTGTTGGACTTCTTGAAGACTGTACCTTCAGATTTTCTCAGTGGGACCCTGAAAATCCTAAAAATAAATATGAAGGCACTAAAGAACAATGGGACGAAGCACAGGCGGCTATGGGAAAAATACTTGACCATCTCGGTATTGAATATACAATCGGTATAGATGAAGCTGCTTTTTACGGTCCTAAACTTGATATTCAGTATAAAAATGTATATGGAAAAGAAGATACTCTTGTTACCATCCAGATAGATATGCTGCTTGCAAAAAGATTCGGAATGGAATATGTTGACGTTGACGGTTCAAGAAAAACTCCTTATATTATTCACAGAACATCTCTTGGCTGTTATGAGCGTACATTGGCATATATGATAGAGCATTTTGCAGGCGCTCTTCCATTATGGCTAGCACCGGAACAGGTAAGAATCATTCCTGTTGCTGACAGACATCTCGATTACTGCAATGAAATTATGCAGAAGCTTGATGCCGCCGGCATCAGAACCACTATCGACGACAGAGCAGAAAAGGTCGGTTATAAAATTCGTTCAGCAACGGTAGAAAAACTTCCTGTAATGCTTACTATCGGCGATAAGGAAGTTGAAGGTAAGACTATTTCCGTTCGTTCAAGAATCGAAGGTGACCTTGGTTCGATGACATTTGGAGAACTGCTTGACAAGCTTCTTGAGGATATTTCAACTAAAAAGAAATAATAAATAAGGACATACCGCACAATGACTGTTTAAGGCCTTGTGCGGTATGGTTTTAAAAAAATCCGCATGACATTTAATTGCCATGCGGATTTTTTTCATATTTGCATAGGAGGAGTGTTGAATAAATTTAAACTTTATTATGAAAAAGTTTGATCAGTGTATATCATTCTGAAGAATCATGCTGTCAAAAACGTTTACGCTGCCATCGTTGTTAATATCACACTCAGTAAGGCTGAGTTGGATATTGTCATATTCGTAACCTACCATAAGTCTTTTAAGGATAGTTACATCTTCAGCGTCAATAACGCCGTTTTTGTTTAAATCCCCTTTTAAAACTGTTTCTGAACCGTTAGAACCGTTATAGTTTACTTTAATTGATTCAACTGTCAATGAGCTGTTGTCGCCCCACCAGTAACCAATGTTAAGCATTGAATTTTCACTTAAAACGTTTTCGTTTTCACCTGAAAAATCTATTACATATGTATATGTGCTGTTTGAAACATAACTTGAATCGTTACGATTTAATGTTACAGAATCAGTAACATTCATAAATAAACCAATATTGCAGTTGCCGATATAACCATTATCAGCTCTGAATGTGATTTCCATGCTGTTGATCTCTCTGCCTGCATTTGAAGGATCATAAACATTAAAAGCTTTCATGCTGCCCATTGCAAGTGTATCATTGATATAGATTACTTCTGAAGCTTCTGAAGGCTGAGATGCTGTTGTACTTGTAGTAGTTGTTGTTGCTTCGCTTGTTGTTGTAGTTGTTACAGTTGTGATTTCAGTTGTTGTAGTAGTTGTTGCTTCTGTTGTTGTAGTTGTTGTAGCTGAAGTAGTAGTTGTTGTAGTTTCTTCTGTTGTTGTAGTTGTTGTTATAGGTTCTCTTACAACTGCTTCTATTGAATCAAGGCTCAATGGGAATATTTCACTGCTCCAGCAGCCTATCTGTATATTTTTTACATAGTTAATAAGATTACATGTGCTTTCATCAGCAAAATTTACAGAAAATTTATTTCCTTCGATTGTTTCAATAAAGTTTTTCTGATACTGATTGCCATTTGTAAGAACTGTAAAGAAACCAATGCTTACAGTACCGATCGAATCCGTATTTGCAGAAAAATGGAAAACAAGTCTGTCGATTGTATCGTCTCTGTCTATTATTTCATAAACATATTTTTTCATTATTTCATTGTTTGCGTCGAAGCTTTCTTCTACGTTTAAAACCTTAATAACCTGACCTGAAACCAAAGAAGTTGTAGTTGTGGTAGTAGTTGCCTTTGTAGTTGTGGTTGTTGTAGTAGTCGTAGTTGCTACTGTTGTTGCAGCTGTTGTAACTGCTTCTTTTCTTTCCCATACTGCTGAAAGAACGATTTTATAACCTGCGATAACTGCCGGAATTTCAAAGCTTTCGCCTTCGTTATAAGTAACGCCGTCATATGACCAGCCTTTGAAAACGTAGCCGTCTTTTGTGAAAGGATTGTATGGAAGAGTCATTGCTGTACCGTATACTGCCGGAATATAAACGTTTAACTCGCCGTTATCAGTAACTCCACCGCAGCCAGCAAAACCGATGTTGTATGTTAAAGGAGTCCAGTTAGCTGTTACATAGAGATCGTAATCAGGCATTATGTATGTTGAAGAGCATCCAACATCTTCACCTGTGTTTTCGATATGCCATGAAGAGAGCTTATAACCTTTTCTTGAAAATCTTTCTGAATCTGAAAATTCAAAAGATCTGCCGGTAGTCATTCCGTAAATAAACGAAGAATCACCAAGAATATTATCAACATTACCTGCTGAATAATAGATTGAATGACTTGACGCCGCATTTACCGGAACAGCTGATACGAAAGCTGTTACAAATAAACTAACCATTGTAATGATAGAAACAGATTTTTTTAATAAGCTCTTAAACATAACTAACACTCCTTGAAACTGACTGACTGCTTTTTACTTGATAACATTTGATAACAAAAAAACCGGCAACTTCATACAAAGCTGTCGGAATGCAATCATTAAATAACACGAATAAAATTCGGGTGTTACTGCAACCGGCTGTCGTACCATTTCTGGGTTAGACCCTTAGCTTTGCGTCCTTGCCTTTCAGCAAGTTTGCCCATTATGTAAGCTTAAAAAATCTTTAAGCTTAATTTTTATTTTTTGGAGTTTCTGTTCAACTCCTCTTTTCTATGTTTAAAGTATACCACGAAAACGTTTAAATGTCAATAGTTTTTGTGAAGTTTTACGATTACTTCAGATAACAAGCAAATTTTGCTCGTTTAATATACATGTTGCACTAATTTTTAAAACATATACCATAAAAATTAATAAATTTATGGCATAAAGCTAAATTAATATACAAAAAATCAATGTTGGATGCTTTGCTTTTTAGTAGTATTTTACTGTTCCAAAACGTTTAAGTTATTTTTTTCACAATCTTTATTAAGCATAAAAAATATATGCTTAGCATACAGAATTTTACAAAAAATTCGCTGTGTTTATACTACAATAAAATAAAGACAATAACGCACAAAGACCTATTACAAATTTTTGTCAGAATATTTGTGCAGTATTGCTGAAAAATACAGGAGGTAAAAATCAGATGCCTATAAAAATATCATCAGAAGAAAATAAAATTATCGCTTTTCTTTCAGGCGAAATAGATCATCACGTTGCATCTTCTCTTCGCCGTGAAATAGACATTGCCGTAAGAGAATGCAATCCTGACCTGCTTGTGCTTGATTTTTCACAGGTAACATTTATGGACAGCTCAGGAATAGGTCTTGTAATGGGGCGCTATAAACTTATGAACGAGCTTAACGGAAAAATTTCCGTACAGAACCCTCCGCCACACATAAAAAAAGTTATGAAGCTTTCGGGAATTGAGAAGCTTGCGTCAATAAACAACGCTTAAAAAGGATGTGAAAAAATGAATGTAAAAAATGAAATGAAAATATCTTTTAAAAGTATTTCTGAAAACGAGGGTTTTGCAAGAACTGTTGTTTGCGCATTTGCGGCTATGCTTGACCCAAATATGGAAGAAATATCGGATATAAGAACCGCCGTTTCCGAAGCAGTTACAAATTGTATCGTACATGCTTACCGCAACGAGGAAGGAATAATCGAAATAAGTGCTAAAATATTAAGCAATAATGAAATTTACATAAAAATAAAAGATAAGGGTTGTGGAATACAAGACGTAAAGCAGGCTATGGAGCCGCTTTTTACCACTGCTCCTTGTGAGGAACGTGCCGGACTGGGTTTCGCTGTAATGGAAAGCTTTATGGATTCTCTAAAGGTAAGCAGCAAGCCCGGAAAAGGGACGACAGTTATAATGCGCAAGAAAATAGGCGGTCAAAATGAGTAAACCCATACCGGAAGAAAATCTGGGACTTGTTCATCTTTGCGCAAATAAATTCAGAGGCAGGGGAATTGAGTATGATGATCTTTATTCTGCCGGCTGTATAGGATTGCTCAAAGCCGCAGAAGCTTTCGATGATGCACGGGGAGTAAAATTTTCAACCTATGCCGTACCGGTTATTTTAGGCGAGATAAAACGACTTTTCCGTGACGGCGGTACTATTAAAGTAAGCCGAAGCCTAAAAGAACTTTCCCTTAAAGCTGTCAGAACCAGAGATGAATTGTCCAAAAGCCTGGGACGAGAACCGACTGTTTCCGAGCTTAGCAAGAAGCTTGATGTGGACGAGTATACTGTTGCGGAAGCTATTTCTGTAAGCATGCCTCCTGTTTCTCTTACGGATAATTCCGAAGAGGGCGGAGGTCAGATAGATATTGCCATGCCGTCTCCGGAATTTGAAATAAGCGATACAGTGGCTTTGCATCAGGTGCTGGATAATATGGACGAAAAGGATCGTCAATTGATATTTCTCAGATATTATAAGAATTTTACTCAGTCGGTAACAGCTAAAGCTCTTGGAATGACTCAGGTTCAGGTTTCAAGACGTGAAAAAAAATTGCTGTCATTTATGAGAGAGCAGCTCCTTTTATAGCTACTTCAGATAAGGCGGATTTTTTATATTTTCAGATGATTTTGTGCTGTGTTGTCTCAGGACAGTACAGCACTTGAATTTTTTTGAAAAATTTTAAAAAAACACTTGACAAATTCCGAAAATACATATATAATATATTGGTAAATAAATTATGGATAAGTGTGTGTTGAGGTAAAATACACATATTAAGATCGCTTTATATTGAAGGAGGAGATAAAAATGAAAAGAACATATCAGCCTAAAAAAATTCATAGAAAAAAAGAACACGGTTTTCGTAAAAGAATGTCTACTTCTAACGGAAGAAAGGTTCTCGCTCGCAGAAGAGCTAAGGGCAGAGCAAGACTCAGTCACTAATTAAAAACAGACCACAATTTTGTGGTCTTTTGTTTTAGGCAGTACTGCATAAAATATGTCTTACGCAGCTTCATGCAGTTTTATTTAGTACTATACTAAATAAAACTGCATAAAAATAATAAAAAATTTTTTTGAAATAAAAATCAGATAAATTATTTTATGGTATATTATTGCATTTATCTGAATTATAGTGTATAATATTTTTATGGGATTAAATGGCGAAACTCTGTTTAATTTTCAAAAAAATCCGTCGGACATGCTTTGAGGTAAACGGCAGAGGTTATCTTTATGCTTTATACTAATACAATTAAAAATAATAAAACTTTTCTTTTTCTATACAGAAAAGCCAAATGTATAGTAAGTAAAAACATTGTGATTTATGTTAAAAGAAATAACAGACCATATAACAATCTTGGAATAACAGCAGGTAAAAAGGTAGGAAATGCTGTTGCAAGAAACAGGGCTAAACGTATTATAAGACAGGCATACATGGAAAATGAGATAAATATGCCTGTGGGAATTGATATTGTTATTGTGGCAAGATCCTCAATATGCAGTATAAAAAGCAATGTTTTAAGCGAATATCTGGAAAAAAAGGCTGTAGGAGAAATAAAAAAAGCCGTTTTTGGTGATGAAAAATGAAGTATGTTTTTATGGGTATTATAAAATTCTATAAAAAATGTATTTCTCCACTTTTTCCTCCATGCTGTAAATATTATCCCACCTGCTCTTCCTACGCTCTTGATGCTTTTCAAAAACATGGGTTTTTTAAGGGATTTATTCTTTCTGCATGGAGAATTTTAAGATGCAATCCGTGGAGCATGGGCGGGGTAGATCCTGTACCGGAAGAATTTTATATTTTACGACGGAAAAATATAAAAGAGAAAAATAAATGAAAAGGAGATAAGAAATTTGGGTTTTATTAGTGAATTGCTGGGCTATCCTTTAGGTTGGGTAATGTGGCTTATTTATAAAGTAGTGAGCGATTACGGCATTGCCATAATTCTTTTCACACTGCTTTCTAAAATAGTGCTTTTTCCGACTTCATACAAGCAGCAGCTTAGTACCATGCGTACACAATCGCTGAGACCAAAGCTTGAAAAGCTTAAAAAACAATATGCCAACAACAAGGAAAAATTCGCCGAAGAACAACAAAAGCTCTACAATGAAGAGGGAGTAAGTATGACAGGCGGCTGTCTTCCTCTTATAGTTTCCATGATAATTCTTTATGGTATCCTGGACGTTGTTTATCGTCCTCTTACACATATTCTCAGACTTAAAGACGGCGTTATTGATAAAATGAAAGAAATCATATTAAGCGTCAAGGAATGGGGTATTGATGAAAAGGCTCTTAACAGCCGTCCCGAGCTTACGATCCTTCAGCAGGTCAAGGAGCACGGTCAGACCTTTGTTGATAAAGGCGTGGACAGCAATATTGTTGATCAGGTGTCAAATTTTAAAAATACGTTTCTTGGCATTGACCTGGGAAAAGTTCCTACTATTCATCCCGACGTATGGAACAAGGCAGCTATTGCTCTTATCATGATTCCTATTCTGTCCTGCGTTGTTCAGCTTGTATATTCTATTTATACTCAACATAAACAGAAGGCTATAAACGGCGATATGCAGGGTGCTGGTTGTATGAAGGTTATGATGTTCGGTATGCCGCTGTTCTCACTGTGGCTTGCGTTTACCGTACCTGCCGGCGTTGGCTTCTATTGGATATGGTCGTCAGTATTTTCTCTTATTCAGTCTATCGGTCTTTACGCTTATTTTAATCCTGAACGAGTGGCAGCAATAAATGAAAAAATAAAATTAAAGCAAAAAGATAAAAAACCTGGATTAATGCAAAGAATGATGGCTCAGCAGTCTCAGCTTACTCAGCAAGCCGGAATCGCTCAAAAATCCGGCAGAGATGACTATAACAGCGCAATTGAAAAAATGTCAAAGTCGGAAAGAAATAAATACAACAGAGACCTTATAAAAGAAGCAAGGAAACGTATGGCTGAAAAATACGGCGAAGAATATGTTGATGATGACGATGATAATGATAGTGAAAATTAATTTAACAAATAAACACTATATGATTAAGAAGGGAGAAGAAAAAAATCACATTGAAAGAATTTGAATTTTTCAGCATTTTAATTAAAGAAAAAAATCAAAATAAAAAATTATGTAGGAGTTATCCCTGCATATCTTAAAAAAGGGGAATAAGAAAATGAAGAAAAGTGAAGTGTTCAGTGGAAAATCCATTGAGGAAGCAAAAGCTAAGGCAGCAGAAAGTTTTGGAGTGACAGAGGATAAAATCGTATTTACTGTCCTCGAAGAAGCAAAAACCGGATTTTTTGGAAGAGTAAAATCAGAAGCAAAGGTTCAGGCAGATTATGAAGAGAAAATCGAATCCAGCTCAGTCGAGACAAACAGCAGCAGTTCTGAAGATATGGTTAAGCCTGAGGAAAGTAAAGAAGCAAAGGAAATTCCCTCTGAAAAAATTGAATTATGCAGAAGCTTCCTTACAAAGGTTCTTGCAAAAATGGAAATTGAATGCGAATTAAAAATCACCCAGGACGATGAGGGAATATTTATCGATATCGACAGCAAGGGCTCGGGAGCTGTAATTGGAAGAAGAGGAGAGACGCTTGATTCTTTACAGTATATATGCTCTCTTGTTGTCAACAGGTCAGAAGGCGATTACATCAGAATCACTCTTGATAGTTGCGGATACCGTGAAAAGAGAACCGAAACATTAAAAGCTCTTGCAGAAAAAATTGCAAGTAAGGTTATTAAAACAGGCAGATCAACTATTCTTGAACCAATGAATCCATATGAAAGAAGAATAATTCATTCTACAATAGCTAACATTGAAGGGGTAAATTCAAGATCGGTAGGAGATGAGCCTTACAGAAAGGTTATTATTGCTTCCGATAATCCAAAGAAATTCGATCGTAACCGCAGAGGTGGTACAAGAGGACATGGCGGCAGACCTCATCGTGAACCTCGTTCACTGGATCTGAAAACAAGCTTTGAAAAAGATTATAAGAAACCAAAGCCGGAAGATGATATTAATGCCGGACTTTATGGAAAAATTGAGTTATAATACTGATAAACAACAAAAATATTCAGGCGGCAGAATATGCCGCCTTTTTTACGAGGTGAAATATTTATGTCTACTATTGCTGCTATAGCAACTCCCGATGCAGTGGGCGGTCTGTCAATTATAAGAATATCTGGAGAAGCGGCTTTTGAAATTGCCGATAAATCATTCGACAGTGTTAATAAAAAAAGAGCCTTTGACATGAAAGGATATACCTGTTCTTACGGCTATATAAAAGATGAAAATAATAATAAAATTGACGATGTAGTCATGACTGTTTTCAGAAATCCAAAATCGTATACCGGTGAAGATGTAGTTGAATTTTCATGCCATGGAGGAAGATTCATAACAAAAAAAATTCTTAGAATAATATTAAAAAACGGCGCCGAACCGGCAATGGCAGGGGAGTTTACTAAAAGAGCTTTTTTAAACGGAAAGCTTTCGCTGACTCAGGCAGAAGCTGTTATGGACGTGATCTCATCAGGAGGAGAACGACAGCTTAAATATGCCAATGCTCTTAAAAACGGTTTGTTATTTAAAAGGATAACCGTAATAAAAAATAAGCTTGTAGAAATATTAAGCTGTCTTGCTGCATGGGCGGATTTTCCTGAAGAGGACGTTCCGGAAGTTGATTCAGAAACTCTGTCCAGGCAAATAAATTTTGTTATAGATGAATTGAATAAAACACTCTTGACCTATGACCACGGTCGTATTATCAGAGAGGGAATCAATACGGTTATTTGCGGAAAGCCTAATGTAGGAAAATCTACCCTTATGAATTGTCTTATCGGTTTTCAGAGAAGCATTGTTACCGATATTGCTGGTACTACCCGTGACGTTATTGAAGAAAGCGTAAAGGTGGGCGATTTTACGCTAAGATTATCCGATACCGCAGGGCTTAGAAAAACCGATGATATCATAGAAAGCATAGGAGTGGATATTGCCTACAGCAAAATAAATGAAGCCGATCTTATTATTGCAGTATTTGACAGTACTTCTCAGTTGAGTGAAGAGGAAATGAAGCTTATATCTCATATAAAAAATAAAAGATGTATTGCAATTATAAATAAAATCGATAGT
>CAMWXM010000029.1 GCA_947178195.1 uncultured Ruminococcus sp. | reverse complement strand
GAGCCTTTTCGCACTGGAAAACAAGATTTTCAGCTTGATTTTTAGTATCGACCTCTTCTCTCTTCTTCTTATCCTCTTCGGCAAACATTTCAGCGTCCTTAACCGCCTTATCAATATCCTCCTTAGACATATTTGTAGAAGAAGTAATTGTGATATTCTGTTCTTTTCCTGTACCCTTATCCTTTGCTGAAACGTGAACAATACCGTTTGCGTCAATATCGAATGTAACTTCTATCTGAGGGATTCCTCTCGGAGCAGGTGCGATACCGTCAAGACGGAAAGTACCAAGCTGCTTATTGTCCTTTGCAAATTCACGTTCACCTTGGAGTACGTTAATGTCAACGGCAGTCTGATTATCAGCATATGTTGAGAAAACCTGAGTCTGCTTTGTTGGGATAGTGGTATTTCTCTGGATCATAGGCGTACTTACACCGCCGGCAGTTTCAATACCCAGAGTAAGAGGAGTAACGTCCAGAAGGAGAAGACCTTCCTTAACGTCTCCGCCTAAAACACCGCCCTGATAAGCCGCACCTAAAGCTACGCATTCATCAGGATTGATACCCTTGAACGGATCTTTGTTTATAAAGCTCTTTACAGCTTCCTGAACAGCAGGTATTCTTGAAGAACCGCCTACCATAAGAACCTTATTAAGCTCGCCGGCTGAAAGTCCGCTGTCTGAAAGTGCCTGCTTTACTGGTCCCATTGTAGCCTGAACAAGATCTGATGTAAGCTCGTTGAATTTAGCCTGTGTAAGAGTAAGATCCAAATGCTTAGGACCTGTTGCGTCGGCTGTGATAAACGGAAGGTTTATCTGTGAAGTCGGAGTAGAAGAAAGCTCGATCTTTGATTTTTCAGCAGCTTCCTTAAGTCTCTGCATAGCCATTTTATCTGTAGAAAGGTCGATTCCTTCCGCCTTTTTATATTCTGATATCATCCAGTCAATAATTCTCTGGTCAAAGTCATCGCCACCCAGATGGTTGTTGCCGGCTGTAGCAAGAACCTCTGTAACGCCGTCGCCCATTTCGATGATAGAAACGTCGAAAGTACCACCGCCCAGGTCGTATACCATGATTTTCTGGTCAGATTCCTTGTCAACGCCGTAGGAAAGAGCTGCCGCAGTAGGCTCGTTAATAATTCTCTTTACATTAAGACCTGCGATCTGACCTGCGTCCTTTGTAGCCTGACGCTGAGAATCGGTAAAATATGCAGGAACGGTAATAACAGCTTCCGTAACCGTTTCGCCAAGATAACTTTCAGCATCTGATTTAAGCTTCTGTAATATCATAGCCGATATTTCCTGAGGAGTATATGCCTTACCGTCAATATTTACCTTATAGTCAGAGCCCATATGACGCTTGATTGAAATAACTGTTTTTTCAGGATTTGTAACTGCCTGACGTTTAGCGACCTGACCTACAAGTCTTTCGCCTGTTTTTGAAAAAGCAACTACTGAAGGCGTAGTTCTTGCGCCCTCCGAGTTAGGAATAACAACGGCGCTGCCGCCTTCCATAACTGCTACGCATGAATTTGTAGTACCTAAGTCAATACCAATAATTTTTCCCATAATAATCTATCCTTTCAAATTAATTTGCCACTGCCACAACTGCATGACGGATAACCCTGTCGCCCAGCATATAACCCTTCTGGAAAACCTCGCAGACGGTATTTTCTCCGAAGCTTTCGTTCTCTTCCTGTTTTATGGCGTTATGAATGTTAGGGTCAAATTCCTCGCCTAATGCCTTCATTTCCTCAACGCCGATTTTTTTCAGAGCCTCGATAAACTGATTATAGATCATCTGCATTCCGTTTTTAAATGATTCATCTGTACATTCAGCATCAATAGCTCTTTCAAAGCTGTCCAGAACCGGAAGAATGTCTCCGACACATTTTGCCGTTGCGTTTCCGTAGGTCTCTGTTTTTTCCTTTGCAGTACGCTTACGGTAATTGTCGTATTCTGCGCAAAGTCTCAGATATTTATCGTTGGCACTGTCAAGCTGCTTCGAAAGCTCTTCATTTTTTTCAAGCAATTCGCTGTCCTCGCTCAGATCAACGTCAACATCTGTGTTTTCCATGTTTTCTTGTAAATCCTCATCGGTATTTTCCGTCATTTTTTCTTCACTCATTGTCATCTTCCTTTCCGTCCGTATTTTCCTCATCATAAGAAATCATATTTGAGATCTTATTTGTGAAATATTCTATATAAGGTATAATTTTAGCATAATCAAGTCTTACCGGACCGATAATTCCAAGAGACCCCACTGTTTTGTTGCCTTTCTGATAGCTTGAAACTATCATACTTGAATTGCCTATTACAAAGCTGTCCTTTTCCTCACTGAAAATCACATTTATACCGCTGAATGATTCGTTTAACAGTTCTTCGAGCTCCGACGAGCTGTCCATAAATTTTACGATTTCCATTTTATCCAGCTCGCTGCAGGAAAGAAGATTTCTTTCGCCTTTTATCGTTATTTCTTTATGAAGCAAATCCTGAGATAATTCATAAACTCCATGAACAAGTGGAGAAAGTGTCAGCATATATGTTCCCAGTGCTTCGGTAAGCTTACTCAGCATTTCATCCGAAAGCTCGGAAATTGAAATTCCCTGGAGACTTTCTGTTACAAAATTCGTGAAAAATTCCAGTTGTTCGCTTGTCAGGTCAAATTCTAACCGACAGGCTTTATTTTTGATGCTTCCGTTTGAAGTTATAAGAAGTATAACATAAAGCCGCTTTCCTGTAGGAATGACCTCGACCTTTGAGATAACTGAAAATTTTGGTGATGAATCCGATGCGACTACCGCACACTGGGTAAGCTCCGCCAAAGCCGTTGCCGCACTTTGTATAACAAGGTCCTCCGTTACCGCACCCTCTTTGTCAAGCATTTCATCAAGACGTTTTATCTCTTCATCGGAAAGCTTATTGTGAGACATTATCTTATCTATATAAAGTCTGTATCCGCTGAAAGTTGGAACTCTTCCGGCAGAGGTATGAGGCTGTTCAAGATAACCCAGCTGTTCCAACGCTGCCATATCATTTCTTACCGTTGCGGCAGAAACATTTATATCCGGCAGCGACGCTATTGTTTTTGAGCCTACCGGTTCTCCGGTCATTATATACTCGTCAATGACTGCCGCAAGTATTTTCAATTTTCTGTCATTCACAAGTCCGGAGCCTCCTTTATGGAATGTTTGTTCAGAATTATAGGTTGATATTTTGTTTTATTTTATTAGCACTCTTACTCTCTGAGTGCTAAGTATAATTTATCACTATTATCTGCAATTGTCAAGGGGTTTATGCAAATTCAGCGATATTCACAAATTTAAGACAACGCAACATAAAAAATTATATTTTTTCGTAATTTTTACAGATATACCGAAAGGCGGTCATAAAGACCGCACCTCTCAGATCATAAGTTCACAGACAAGATTTGAAAATTCAACAGGATTTTCAACAGGCATACCTTCTATAAGCAAAGCCTGATTGTAAAGCAGTCTGCCATATTTTTCAAGCTTTTCATTGTCTTTTGAATAAAGATTTTTAAGCGTTTCAAAAACAGGATGCTCAGGATTTATTTCAAGCACCTTTGAAGCCGTAACTTTCTGGTCGTTAGGCATAGCGTTCAACACCTTTTCCATTTCCACAGAAAGCTCACCATCGCTTGAAAGGCATACAGGATGAGTTTTAAGACGTTTTGAAAGCCTTACTGCCTTTACCTTTCCGTCTAATTTTTCTTCAAGGAATTTAAACAGGTCTTTTGATTCCTCTTCCTTTGCCTTAATATCTTCCTTTTCTTCGGGAGTATCTATATCCAAGTCTCCCGCTGAAACAGACTTGAACTCTTTCTCGTTATAATTCATCAGCATTTTTATAGCAAATTCGTCAACGCTGTCAGTAAAGTAAAGTATTTCATAACCCTTGTCCTTTACAAGCTCAGTCTGTGGAAGGTTGTCTATTCTTTCATTAGTTTCACCGCATGCATAATAAATATACTTCTGACTTTCCGGCATTCTTGAAACATACTCTTCAAGAGTAACCAGCTTCTTTTCAGTGGATGAATAAAACATTATAAGATCCTTTACAGAATCCTTGTTCATACCATAATTGTTATATACCCCAAATTTAAGCTGTAAACCGAATGCCTTATAAAATTCTTCATATTTTTCTCTTTCATTTTTCAGCATCTTTGTAAGCTCATTTTTTATTGTTCTTTCAAGACTTTTTGCAATAAGCTTGAGCTGTCTGTCATGCTGAAGCATTTCTCTTGAAATATTAAGGGACAAATCCTCAGAATCTACAAGACCCTTTACAAAACTGAAATGATCCGGCAAAAGGTCTGCACATTTATCCATTATAAGCACTCCACTTGAATAAAGCTGAAGTCCCTTTTCATAATCCTTTGAATAATAATTGTAAGGAGCTTTAGATGGTATATATAAAAGCGCATTATATGTTGCCGTACCCTCGGTCTTGGTATGGATATGAGCGATAGGGTCGGTATAATCCATAAATTTTTCCTTATAAAAGCTGTTGTAGTCATCATCTTTAAGCTCGCTTTTATTTTTGCGCCAGATAGGTATCATGCTGTTGAGGGTCTCATTTTCGATATAGTCCTCATATTCATTTTCGCTGCCCTCTTTAAGACGGCTTTTTGATATATCCATTTTAATAGGGAAACGTATATAATCAGAATATTTTTTTACAAGCGACTGTATTTTATACTGCTCTAAAAATTCATCATAATTTTCATCATCGCTGTTGCTTTTGAGAACAAGAATAATTTCCGTTCCCACGCTGTCCTTTGCGCATTCTCCTATTCTGTAGCCGTCTGCGCCTTCGGATATCCACTCAAAAGCCTTGTCGCTGCCATAAGCCCGGCTTCTTACAGTAACCTCTTTAGCTACCATAAATGCAGAATAAAATCCTACTCCGAACTGACCGATTATATCAACATCATCTTCAAGTTTATTTTCGTTTTTAAATTTAAAAGAACCGCTGTTTGCAATAGTACCGAGATGGTTTTCAAGTTCTTCTTCGGTCATGCCTATGCCGTTATCTGAAATTGTAATAGTCCTTGCGTCTTTGTCAAGCTTTATATTAATTGCAAATTCATCTTTTTTTATGCCGACTTTGTCGTCCGTCAGCGATTTGAAATACAGCTTATCAATAGCGTCACTGGCATTTGAAATAAGCTCTCTTAAAAAAATTTCCTTGTGAGTATAAATCGAATTGATCATAAGATCGAGAAGTCGTCTGGATTCCGCTTTAAATTCCTTTGTTTCCATTTTATTTCACTCCAAAAATTTTATTATTTAGCACTCTCACTCTGAGAGTGCTAAATATAGTATAACACATTTACAAAAAAAATCAAGAGCTTTTAAAAGAGAGAGGAACTTTTTTATTAAACTTGCATAAAAACCTCAAAAATTTCAACTAATTATTTTCACACCCGTATAATAATGCTTTAAAATTTCATCATAGGTCTTACCGGTTTTAGCCATTTCATTAGCCCCGTACTGGCTCATTCCCACGCAATGACCGCAGCCTTTGGTAGTGATTTTAAATTCGTCGTCATATTCCACCTCAAAAACTGCCGAACGAAGGGATAAAGCGAACCGCAACTGCTGTCCGGTAACTGACATATCGCCGACTTTTATTGTAAGGACTGTTCCGCCGTCGCTGCATTCTGTTTCGCCGAACCATTCCTTTGGATCGTTCTGAAGGCTTATCCCTTCAAATACCTTTTCAAGAGATTCTTTAATCTCACTCTGAGTAAATTCATATTCCTCAATAAATTTCGGCGCAGTTGTATCATATTCACTTTCTACTCCCACAAGATACTCTATACGGCTGCCCCAGACATCTTCTGCGCTTTCGGTTCTTCCTGCCGAAGCGGAATGAAAAGCTGCAATTACAGGCTCGTCCTTATAAGTCATATATTCGCCGTTTACAGCCAATACTGCATCTTTTATTTTTTCTATATACTGTTCATAGTTTTTTCCGTAATACTGTTTTTGCTGATTTTCTGTAAAATAAGCCTGATATTTACTGCTATCATTGGAAAAATATGCTCCGTTCAGTTCAGGATCGGGAGCAGTTTTTGCCTTTTCACGCTGTCTTACCGCATAAGTATATGCTGCTACTGCCTGAGCCTTTAACGCTTCCGGCTCAAATGTTGCCGGCATTTCTGCGCATACCGCTCCGACAATATAATCAAAAGAAGTTATTTCCTCCACCTTTCCAGTAGTAATATCAAGAACCTTCAGCTTTTCTTTAGTTATATCAGTTTTATCGCTTTTTTTGGTTTTTTCATTTTCCTCCTTTTGATCAGTTTCTTTTTCGGTTGCAGATTCTTCTGTCTGAGTAATTTCAATTTTCTCTTCTCTTCCGCCGTCAAAGCTGCTTACAGCAAGAGGCGCAGCCGGAACGGTCAGAAGCAATGCTGCAAAAATAATTGCTGCGGAAAAATATGATTTCATAAAAAAACCTCCTGTGTCAGGCATCACCGCACAAAGCTTTCGACTTTTATGCGTTATTGCCTTAAAAAAATGATTTTGCAAATTACACGTCCTTGACATAATTTGTGAAATCTGTTATAATAAAAATTAAATATAATAGAAGGAAGTGATTGAAATGAATAATTTTAATAGTGCCAACATTAATAAGTTATGCGAACTTTTGTCTGAGAATGCCAATTTTGATACGAATCTTTATGACAAGTTCGACGTCAAAAGAGGTCTCAGAAACAAAGATGGCACCGGCGTTGTTGCAGGAATTACAAATATCTGCAATGTTCATGGTTATCTTATTAACGAAGGGGATATCGAGCCTATAGAAGGCGAACTGATTTATAGGGGATATAATATAAGGGATATTGTTGAAAATGTTCAGAAGGAAGATCGGTTTGGTTTTGAGGAGGTAGTGTTTCTCCTGCTGACCGGCAAACTTCCAAATAAAGAGACTCTGAAGGGATTTACGGAATATATCGCCAGCCGTCGAGAACTTCCGGCTAACTTTGTTACGGATATGATACTGAAATCACCTTCAAGAAACATTATGAATAAACTGGGAAGAAGCGTTTTAGCGCTTTATTCTTACGATGAATACTGCGAGCATCCGAGCCTTATAAACGAAATGCGCATAGCCTGCGACCTTATCGCTAAGCTTCCTGTTATTATGACTCATGCTTATCAGGCTAAAAAAAGTCATTACGACAACAAAAGTCTTGTTATGCATAAGCTTATAAAAAATCAGCATGTAGCTGAAACTATTCTTTCTCTCATGAGACTGGACAGGCAATTTACTAAAGATGAAGCGAGTCTCCTTGACCTTATGCTTATGCTTCACGCTGAGCACGGCGGAGGAAATAACTCCGCATTTACATGCAGAGTGCTGACATCTTCGGGTACCGATGCTTATTCTACTTATGCAGCAGCTATAGGCGCTCTTAAAGGTCCTAAACATGGCGGAGCTAACATCAAAGTAATGCAGATGCTTGAAAACTTTAAAGAGAATGTTAAAAACTGGGAGGACGAAGGTCAGGTTGCCGACCACATGAGAAAAATTTTAAATAAAGAAGAAAACGATGGTTCGGGACTTATATACGGTATGGGACACGCTGTTTATACACTTTCCGACCCAAGAGCGGTAATTCTTAAAAAGAAAGCTTTTGAAATGGCAGAGGGTAAGGAGATCGAAGCAGAATTCAGGCTTCTCAATACTATTGAAAGACTTACTCCCGAGCTGTTTAAAGAGGTCAAGGGAAGCGAAAAGGTCATGTGCGCAAATGTGGATATGTATTCGGGTCTTGTTTATAAGATGCTCAGAATACCTGAAGAGCTTTATACGCCGCTTTTTGCTATTTCAAGAATTGTAGGCTGGTCCGCACACAGAATTGAAGAAAAGCTTACCGGTAAAAGAATTATCCGTCCTGCTTACAAGGCAGTGGCAAGCCCTAAGGAATATATACCTATAAACGAAAGATAACTTTAATAAGCAGCGTTTTTTAAAAAGCACAGCTTGTGCTTTTTCGCTATGCTACAATAATTTTTAAACGGGGGGATTTGTGTAAATGAAAAGGCTTTCGGCTGTTTTATCGCTGCTTCTCCCTGTTTTAATTACAGGCTGTTCCTTCAACACCGGTATCGACACCCTTTTGTCACCGCCGAAATTAAGCGAACAGCAGGAGCTTATTTATAATGCTCTTCAGAATTACACAGGTACTAATATAAGTCTTAAATATCCCCGAACAGGGAAAAATCTGTCGGCATTTATTGTTGATGATCTTGACGGAGATTCAGAGGACGAGGCTATCGTTTTTTATAAGAAAAACGCCTCGAAGCCTGAAGATATTTCACTGAGAATAAATATTCTTGACAGAATAGATTCTCAGTGGCGTTCCGTTTATGACCATGCGGCAGATGGAAATGAACTTGAACAGGTTGAGATAACAAAACTTGGAAACTCAGACAGAATAAATATAATAGTAGGATATAGTCTTATAAACAAAAACGAAAAAACACTGAGTATTTATGACTATTCTGACGGAAAACTTGTTACCGCTATGGAAAACGAACCTTATTCTGTTTTCGATACCGTAGATTTTAACGGAGACGGCATAAATGCGCTTTTTACAGCCACGGTAAAAAACGCTTCAAAAGAATCCTCTGCCGCTATTTATCATATCGACGAGGACGACAAGTATGCATGTTCTTCAATAGAATTGGATGAATCATATACAAATTACCGTAATATTTCATACAGCATCACCCCAGACGGCAAGACCCGAATTTTTCTTGATGCAGAAGCAGGAAACGGCAACATTGTTACAGAGGTTTTACAAACGGACGATAAATATAATTTTACCCATATTTTCTGCCCTGATATTGAAAAGGGAGAAACACTGCGTCCGTCATCATATATTTCAAAGGATATCGACGGGGATGGAAGAACAGAGATCCCTGTTCCGTATTTTTGCGATGGATATGACGAAAACAGCGAAACGCCGGTATACTTTACCTCATGGTATGATATAAGTGGCGGCAAGCTTAAACATAAATACGAAAGCTGGTTCAGTATAACAAATGGCTGCGTTTTCATAATTCCTGAAAAATGGTACGGAAAAATCACTGCAAAATATGAGATTTCAGAAGATGAAATAATCCTTTGCAGTAAGAACGAAACCGATACGGCTGAAGAAATTTTCAGATTGAAAACCGTTTCGGGCAATAAAGATACGAAAATTACTGAAGAAAATGGCTACAGTCTCCTTCATTCGAGAGGAGGCAAGCGTTTCTTCTTAAAAATAAATAAAAACAGCAGCTATGTAAAATCGGCTGCGGAAATAATTATGAGGTTTAAATTCACAGAATAAAAAATTTTCGGAAGATTATTCCGAAAAGCAACAGAAATGGAGTATAGTATGAAACGTATACTTGTATGCGAAGACGAAGATACGATACGGGATTTCGTAGTAATTAATTTAAAGAGAGCTGGATATGACGTTTACGACGTCAATTGCGGCGAGGACGCTTTGCGTAAATTTGTAGAAGAAAAGGGCAACTTTGACATTGTTCTGCTTGATGTAATGATGCCGGGGATAGATGGTTTTACAGTTTGTAAAAAACTCAGAGAAAAAAGTTCTACTCTTGGTATAATAATGCTTACGGCAAAAGCACAGGAAATGGACAAGGTAAGCGGACTAATGATAGGTGCGGACGATTACATAACAAAACCATTTTCACCCTCGGAGCTTACCGCAAGAGTGGATGCTATCTACCGCAGGGTCTGCATGAGCTTTGTTAAGGAGGATAAGTCAAAGGTACTTGAATCCGGTCCATTTGTTCTAAATTTAAAAAGCAGGACTGTTTCCAAAAACGGCAAAGTGATAGACCTTACACAAGTTGAATACCAGATAATGGAATATTTCCTTAACAATAAAAATACGGCACTTGACCGTTCCAGTATTCTTACCCATATATGGGGAGAAAATTATTACGGCGACGATAAGATAGTAGACGTAAATATCAGAAGAATAAGAATGAAAATTGAAGATAAGCCTTCAAATCCCCAGTATATACTTACGATATGGGGCTATGGATATAAATGGGATGAAAAATAAGTGAAAAAAAAGAGCATTACCAAACGCTGGCTTGTAAATAATTTAGGGATAATATTAATGATAATGCTGGTTATTGAAACTATCTTTATTTATATTATTCAGAGCTCCTATTACAATTCGGCAAAGCAGTATCTAGTATCAAAGCTGAACTCTGTTGCGGGGATACTTTCACTTTATTCCGAAGATAACGCAGTTAATTTTTCATCTGAACTGCGCAATATGCTTGAAAATTTTTCGGAAAAGGATAAAATGGAGCTTATGGCTGTGGACTCAAGGGGAAGGATATCAAATACCTCTTCGGGATTTACTCCCAATTCCGCCGTTTATATGCCCGACTATGAAGAAGCGATGAAGGCTGACGATAATTACGGATTCTATATCGGAAAACAGGATAACGGAGAACGGATCATGGCTGTCAGCTATTCAATATTATCTCTTGAAACCGACTACAGCGCAATCAGAGCCGCCGTTTCTCTTTCGGCAGTGGACAGTACAGTTACAAGCTACATTGCGATATTTACAGCCGTATGCATAGCGATTTTATTACTGCTGGCGCTTACCGGATTTTATTTTATAAATTCTATTGTAAGACCTGTCCATCAGATAAGCGAAACTGCCGGAAAATTTGCAAAGGGAGATTTTTCAGTCAGAATAAATAATAACAGCAACGATGAAATATGCGAGCTGTGTTCGGCGATAAATCACATGTCGGACGAGCTTTCCAATGCAGACGCTATGAAAAACGAATTTATTTCCTCTGTTTCACACGAGCTGAGAACGCCTCTTACGGCTATACGAGGCTGGGCAGAAACCATAAGCGCCGAACGTGACGCCGTTATTATCCGTAAGGGGATAAGGGTAATTTCAAACGAAACTGAACGTCTTTCTCAGATGGTGGAAGAGCTGTTGGACTTTTCAAGAATGCAGAGCGGTCATTTTTCGCTGCATTTTGATACTATGGATATTCTTGCCGAGCTGGGAGAAGCTGTTCTTATCTATGCGGAACGGGCAAGGATAGAAGATATTGTGATGACCTATGAAGAACCTGAAATGCTTCCATTCGTTTACGGTGACAGAAACAGGCTCAGACAGGTTTTTATAAACATTATAGATAACGCCATAAAATATTCCAATAAAGGCGGTTTTGTAAAAATAATTGCCAGCGAGATATCTTCGGGAGATATTATGGTAACTGTTGAGGATAACGGCTGCGGAATAAGCAGTCACGATCTGCCGAGAATAAAAACCAAATTCTATAAGGCGAATCATTCAAAAAAGGGGTCAGGTATAGGTCTTGCTGTAGCTGATGAAATAATAGCTATGCATGGAGGAACTCTTACCCTTGAAAGTGAAGAAGGCAGAGGAACAAAGGTTATCATAACCATACCGCCTCAGAAAGATGATGATAAATATAAGTCCTGACAGGGACAGAAAGGCAAAGCATATGAGCGAAAAAAACGAGAAATATAAATCTAAAATAGGCGGACAGGCTCTTATCGAAGGCGTTATGATGAACGGCATTTACAAGGGCGCTATGGCGTGCAGACTTCCCGACGGCAGCATAGATGTGGAGGTCTGGGACAAAAAGCCTGTTACAGCATGGTACAGAAAAACGCCTTTTATAAGAGGTATATTTAATTTTATTATTTCTATGAAAGAAGGCTACAGATGTCTTATGAAATCTGCTGAAAAGCAGATGGACGAAGAGGAATCCGACGAAAGCGAAAGCCTGAGCGAAAAAGCTATGAATGTTATCATGGGCGTCGTTATGGTACTAAGCCTTGTGGTAGCTGTAGGATTGTTTGTTTTTCTGCCAAAATGGCTGGTAAATTTTTCGGATTTCCTGACCACTAATCGATTTATACGCTCATTTGCAGAAGGAATCATTAAAATTGCCGTTTTTATCGGATACCTGGCAGTAACATCTCTTATGAAGGATATCAAGCGCACCTATGAATATCACGGCGCTGAGCATAAAACTATAGCCTGCCTCGAAGCAGGGCTGGAGCTTACTGTTGAAAATGTTAAAAAACAAAGACGATTTCATCCGAGATGCGGAACAAGCTTTATTTTTATAACGCTTTTTATAAGCATTCTTGTTATGTGCATAGTACCCTTTGAAAATGTATGGCTGAGAATGGCGTCAAGCATTATTTTGCTGCCGCTTATGCTGGGAATATCATACGAGCTTATAAGAATTGCCGGACGGTATGAAAATATTTTCACCAAAATATTATCAGCTCCTGGACTTTCCATACAAAGACTTACCACAAAAGAACCCGACGACAAGGAAATCGAATGTGCGATTGCCGCTATCAAGCCTTGTATTCCAGAAAATCTTGAGGATGATAAGTGGTGACGGCTCCGGAGCTTTATTTTCACCTGAAAAGGATATTTGAACGTAACAGACTTGAATCTCCCCAGTTTGAGGCTATGTGCATAATCGAACATATTTTTGGAGAAAAACTTGAAAAAATACTTCTGAATAAAAAAAATGCTTCTGTGGAACATGAGACTGCGGCAAACAATATCGCTTACAGAAGAATACAGGGCGAGCCGCTTCAATATCTTCTTGGAAAATGGGAATTCTACGGACTGGAATTTTTTGTGGGAAAGGGAGTTCTAATACCGAGACAGGATACGGAAACTCTTGTTGAAACAGTTCTTAACTTAAATCTGCCACTAAAGCCTAAAATACTTGACCTTTGCAGCGGAAGCGGCTGTATCGGTATTACCTTATGCAAAAAAATACCGGACGCTCAGGTGACAGCTGTGGAAATTTCGGAAAAAGCCATAGGATATATAAATAAAAATATTGCTCTTAACAATGCGGATATGGCACTTCTGGCAGGAGATGTGCTGACAGAAAAAACAGCAGAGCAGTTTTCGGAAATCGACCTTATTGTCTGTAATCCGCCTTATCTTACCTCCAGAGACATGAGGGTATTGCAAAAGGAAGTGACCTTCGAGCCTGAAACGGCACTTTTCGGAGGTGAAGACGGTCTGAGGTTCTATCGTGGAATTACGGATATATGGAAAAATTCCCTTAAAATAGGCGGGATTCTTGCTTATGAAATAGGAATGGGGCAGGAAAAATCAGTAGTGGATATACTTAGAAAAAATCATTTTGATAATATACAAACAGCCGACGACCTTTGCGGTATTACAAGGGTAGTACTTGGGAAGAAGCAGTGAGGAGGAAATTTTATGGCAAAATCGGGAAAGGATATAAAGAAAAAGGCAAAAGTAGCCATTGTTGTTCCTGCAACAAAGGAAGATAAACAAAAGGCTCTTAAAGGGGCTATCGCTCAGATAGAAAAAAACTTCGGAAAGGGCGCTATCATAAAACTGGGTTCTACCGAAACCATGAATATCGACTCTATCCCCACAGGTTCTATGAGCCTTGACATTGCCCTTGGTATAGGCGGAGTCCCCAGAGGAAGAATTATTGAGCTTTACGGCCCTGAAAGCTCGGGAAAAACCACCGTTGCACTGCATATTATCGCAGAGGCTCAGAAGCAGGGTGGAGAAGTGGCTTTTATAGACGTTGAACATGCTCTCGATCCTGTATACGCAAAGGCTATCGGAGTTGACGTTGACAATCTTCTTGTTTCACAGCCTAACAGCGGCGAGGAAGCGCTGGAAATTATGGAAGCACTTATACGTTCGGGAGCACTGGACGTTGTGGTGCTCGACTCTGTGGCAGCGCTTACAACAAAAGCAGAAATAGATGGTAATATGGGAGATTCAAACGTAGGTCAGCTTGCAAGACTTATGTCTCAGGCAATGAGAAAGCTTACTCCGCTTCTTTCAAAGACTAATACTGTGGCAATATTTATAAACCAGATAAGAGAAAAAATCGGGGTTATGTTCGGAAACCCTGAAACCACTCCGGGAGGACGTGCACTTAAATTCTATGCCTCGGTAATTATCGATGTAAGAAAGGGTGAAGCTATCAAGGAAGGGGATACTCAGATAGGAAACAGAACAAAAATAAAAATTAAAAAGAATAAGGTTGCGCCGCCTTTTAAAGAATGCGAATTTGACCTTATATTCGGTAAGGGAATTTCAAGAGTAGGCGAAGTACTGGACATAGCAGTGGAACTTGATATTATCAAAAAAAGCGGCTCATGGTTCAGCTATGGAGAAAACAAGCTTGGTCAGGGAAAAGAAAAGGTAAAGAAACTGCTTGAAGAAAATGCGGAGCTTCTGAAGGAAATAGAAGGAAAAATTTTAGAGGATAAAGACGCTATGGAAGCGGTAGCAAAAGGCGTATCAGGTAATGACGAGCTTGAAGAAGCCGCTCAGAATGCCGCTGACGCAGCGGCGTCAGAACAGGTATCCGATGATATAACATCGGATATGGAGGATTTTGATATTGATCCTATTGCAAATGCAGAAGAAGATTTTGAAGAATTTACACCTGCGGATTAATTTAATATGATAATTACTGTAATTGAAAAATATAAAGGCGAGACCTACTGCGTTATTGCAGATGAGGATAAAAGAGTTTATCTTCACAGGGATATTATTACAAAATACGGTCTTAAAGAGGGCATGGAAATAAGCAGTGAGGATTTCGGAAGGGTGCTTTTTGCATCCGAGTTCCGAAGAGCGTCAAGACGTGCCATGTATCTTATAAACGAAAGAGATTATTCTTATATTAAGCTTTTTGAAAAGCTCAGAAATAATTATCCCGAAGATATATGCTATAAGGTCTGCAACACTATGGCGACAAAGGGATATGTAAACGACAGGCGGCTTGCCGAAACGCTGGTATATTCATATATGGAGTGTAAACTTTTCGGTCCGAGAAGAGTAAAACAGGAGCTTTATAAAAGAGGCATAAGAGGTAAAATTGCCGATGAAGCTATTGAAAATGCTCTTGACGGACTGGAAGAAAGGCTCGATGCCCTTATTGAAAAGAAATATTCAGGATATCTTACAGATCCAGAGGATATAAAGTCCATAAATAAAGTAAAAAACGGACTTTTAAGAGCCGGATATGACTATGATGACATAAACCGTGCAGTAAAAGAATATATTTAAGTTTAAGGAGGAATATTATGCCTGTTAAAATAGGTATGGTTTCACTGGGTTGTTCCAAAAACCTTGTTGACTCCGAAAGAATGCTGTACAAATTCAGACAAAAGGGTTATGAGCTTGTTACCGAACCCGGTCTTTCCGATATTGCCGTTGTAAATACTTGCGGTTTTATCCAATCGGCAAAGGAAGAGGCTATAGAAACTATTATTGAACTTGGAAAGCTTAAAGAAGAAGGAACAATAAAAAAAATAATTATTACTGGCTGTCTGTCCGAACGCTACAGAGAGGAAATGGCTGAACAGTTTCCCGAAGCCGATGCTGTTGTTGGTATCGGAAATCAAGAGGATATTATTGATATTATAGACCGTGTTCTTGCGAAAGAAAGAGTAGTCTCATTTGACAGCAAGGACAGGCTTGCCATAACTGGTGACCGTATTATCTCAACGCTGCCGTTTTTTGCATACCTGAAAATTGCCGAAGGCTGTGATAACTGCTGCACCTACTGTGCAATACCTCAGATAAGAGGAAGCTTCAGAAGCGCTCCTATGGAGGATATTCTGAAGGAAGCACAGTGGCTTGCAGATAACGGAGTAACGGAAATTATAGTTATCGCTCAAGATACCACAAGATACGGAAAAGATATATACGGAAAACCTATGCTTCCACAGCTTCTGGAAAAGCTCTGTGAAATAGAAAAGCTTAAATGGATAAGAGTTCTTTACTGCTACCCCGAAAGAATAACAGATGAATTAATAAACGTTATAGCCGCTCAGGAAAAAATTGTGAAATATATGGATATTCCTATTCAGCACTGTAATAAAGAAATACTTAAAAACATGAATCGTTCAGGTGACAGTAAATATTTAACAGACTTAATGTCAAAAATAAGAAAAAATATTCCAGATATCACTCTCAGGACAACTCTTATAACAGGATTTCCGGGAGAAACCGAAGAACAATTTGAGGAGCTTGCAGAATTTGTCAATAAAATAAAATTTGATAAGCTGGGCTGCTTTGCTTATTCTCAGGAGGAGGGAACTCCTGCAGCAGGCTTTGATGGTCAGCTTGATGAGGAAACAAAAAATCATCGTGCTGAAATAATTATGCAGCAGCAGCAGCTTATAAGCGAAGAGAAAAATGCTCAGAAAAACGGCTGTAAATTTGAAGCAGTAGTTGAAGGCTTCGATAAATACGCCGAATGCTATTTCGGCAGAACTGCCGGAGACGCTCCTGATATCGACGGAAAGGTTTTCTTTACAAGTGAAAAGCAGCTTGAGATAGGTCAATATGTTACAATAAAAATTACCGAGGCTCTTGACTATGATCTTATCGGAGAGGTGACAGACAAATGAATTTACCCAATAAATTAACTGTTTTAAGAACGGCTCTTATTCCGGTGTTTTTATTTTTTGTGCTGATCGATGATGTTCCTTATCATTTTACTATCGCACTTGTGATATTTGCCGCCGCATCTCTTACGGACGCTCTTGACGGTCATATTGCACGAAAAAACAATCTTGTTACTGATTTCGGAAAATTTCTTGACCCTCTTGCGGATAAGGCACTTGTTATATCAGCTTTGGCTGTGTTTGTAGAGCTTGACGTATTCGGCTCGATACCTCTTATACTTATTATTGCTAGAGAATTTATGGTGTCAGGACTGCGGCTTGTAACGGCTGATAAAGGAGTTGTGGTTGCAGCAGGATTCTGGGGGAAGCTTAAAACAGCTTTTACTATGGCAGCAATTTTACTTATACTTTTAATTTATTCGCTGGAATATGATTTTAACTGGTTCGGCATACGTATAAGCTGTGACTTTGCCGGATTCTATAATGCAACTATTCAGGTGGTTGTGTGGATAGCTGTTGCCCTTACCATTATTTCGGGAATCGTTTACCTTAAAGG
>CAMWXM010000028.1 GCA_947178195.1 uncultured Ruminococcus sp. | reverse complement strand
TTGAGCCGCTGTCCTTATTTTTTGTGCATTTTTTCAGAATGCTCATTTATAGTATCTGAATTAAAAAATCAGACGGATAATACGTCAAAATTCACATCCCTTGCTAAGAAATACACCGATATCACCGAACTTACGCAGGAGATACTTCACACCTTTGTGTCGAGGATTGAAGTTCATGAAAAGCAGAAGGATGACAACGGCAGCGTTTCGCAGGAAGTTGATATCTACTTTACGCATATCGGTACTGTGAAATAGCAAAAAGAAAAAGTCGAGCAATTACTCGACCTTGTACATAAGTTACGCTGTTCCCTATCTGAGCCGCCTAAATAGGCGGTTTGAATGGGATGCATCTATTTTATAGCACCAATATGGTTGGGGTGGTAGGATTTGAACCCACGGAATGGAGGAGTCAGAGTCCTCTGCCTTACCACTTGGCGACACCCCAGAATATAAAATACACATGTCATCATCTGACTGCTTTAATATTATATCACAATTTTTTTTTTTTGTCAATAGTTTTTTGAAATTTTTTTGATAAATTAATGTAACATTTCAGATATTGAAATTATTATTTGAATAGGTTATAATATAATCAAGGCAAGTCTATGAAAATGCCACCTCAAAGCAACAAAAATTCAAGTGAAAGGTATTCTGAAAAATGAAAAGGCTTTATTTTATTTTTAATCTTCAGTCAGGAAAAGCTACTATCGCATCAAAGCTCAGTACAGTTATAGATATGTTTACAAAATCAGGATATGAAGTTACCGCTCGTCCAACTCAGGACAGAATGGACGCCTGTGCCGCCGCAGAGTATGCCTGTGGACAAGGCTTTGAAATTATAGTATGTTCCGGCGGTGATGGTACTTTAAATGAGGTTATTCAGGGAGTTATGAAATCAGAAAAAAAGCTCCCCATAGGTTATCTCCCTGCCGGCTCAACAAATGATTTTGCCAAAGGAATGGGCATACCGACAAATATTGAAAAGGCTGTGGAAGGAATAATTAACGGAGTTCCTTCCCCATGCGATATAGGGCACTTTAATGATAAATATTTCACTTATATAGCTGCTTTCGGAGCATTTATAGAAGTGACATATGAAACATCTCAGCAGATAAAAAATATTTTAGGACATCTTGCATATATACTCAACGGCATCTCACATCTAAAAAAAATCAAGTCATATCACATGAAAATAACCTTTGACGAAGAGGAAATCGAAGATGATTATATATTCGGTATGGTCACAAATTCATCATCTGTCGCAGGCTTACTGTCGCTTAATGATTTTAAGAGGGACGATGGGTTATTTGAAGTGACGCTTATTAAAACTCCTCATAATCCTCTTGACCTTCAGATGATAATACATTCTCTTTTGAACCTGGATATTGATATTGACACAAAACACATAAAATCCTTCCGCACCTCAAAAATCAGATTTGAATGCAGCGAAGATATCAGTTGGACTCTTGACGGAGAATTCGGAGGCTTATCTGGCTGCGCAGAAATTGAAAGTATTAATAAAGCCGTGGAGTTTTTAATTGAGGAAACACAATAAATATAAAAAGCATAAAGGCAATACCGCACAAAGTTTGTACGATATTGCCTTTATTTTGTATTAAAGTTCGTCCATAAAGCATATAAATTCTTATAACCGCAATTAAGCATAATCTTTATGCGATATTGCTTTAAAATCGTTGAAAAGGAGATTGCTATGAATGGACTGACGGAAAAACAAGCGGAGGAATTGCTACTTAAGCATGGGAGCAATACGCTTGCTGAAAAGAAAAGCAGCAGCGCAATAAAAATATTTGCAGGACAATTTCGTGATGTAATGGTCATGATATTGCTGGGCGCAACCGTTATATCTGTATTTTTAGGCGAGATATACGACGCATTAACGATAATCGCAATAGTTCTGTTAAATGCCATATTGGGATTTATACAGGAATATCGTACCGAAAAAACGCTGGAAGCTCTTGCTTCCATGACAGCGCCTACCGCAAAGGCAATACGCAACGGAAAAATAAAAACAATACCTGCTGAAACGCTTGTACCGGAAGACGTTATTATTTTTGAAGCCGGTGACAGAGTTCCGGCCGACTGCGTTATACTTGAATGCTCAGGCTTGTTTACCGATGAATCTATGCTTAACGGCGAATCAAATCCCGTTTCAAAAACAGTAGGTTCTGCGGAAGATAAGGATAATTCATTGAATCGTCCTTGTATTGCCTATTCGGGAACGGTGGTAACAAGAGGAAATGCAAAGGCTCTTGTAATTGCTACTGGCAAGAATGCCCAGGTAGGAAAAATATCCCATATGATAAACGACGTTTCCGCTTCTCAGACTCCCTTGCAAAAACGACTGGGCGAGCTTGGGAAAATAGTTGCTCTTATTTGTATAGGCGTCTGCATTGTAGTATTTATTGCAGGAGTACTGCGTGGAGAGCCTGTTTTCGATATGTTCATGACAGGTATTACTATAGCCATTGCTGCTATTCCGGAAGGACTTCCTGCTACTGTTACTATAGCTCTTGCGCTTGCTGTAAACAGAATGCTGAAGGTAAAGGCTCTGGTAAACAAGCTCCACAGTGTTGAGACGCTGGGCTGCGCTTCTGTTATCTGCTCGGATAAAACAGGTACTATCACCGAAAATAAAATGACGGTAAAGCATATTTTTGCCGATTTTAAGGAATATGACATTTCAGGAACGGGATATAAAATTGCAGGTGAAATATCTCTTGATAAAAAAGCAATCAATCCCAAAAGCTGCCCGACCCTTAAAAAGCTTTTTGAATGCTCGGTATTATGCTCTACTGCTCAGATAAACACCAAAGAAGCCTTCAGCAGCAGACAACGTGGAGCGTTAAAAAGCAAAGGCGAATGGGAGGTACAGGGAGACCCTACCGAAACAGCTCTTTTGATAGCAGCCGCAAAGGGCGGCGTTACTGCTGGAAAAATTATGGGAATAAGGAAAATTTCAGAGATGCCTTTTGACAGTGAAAGTAAAATGATGTCTGTCACATATAAGAATGCTGCTGGAAGAAATGTCACATATATTAAAGGTGCTCCTGATGTGCTGATAAAAAAATGCGGTTTTATTGAATCTGAGGGAGAGGTCAGAACCTTTGACCCGGCATATATCGAAAAAATAGAAAATGAAATAAACTTTCTATCTAAAAGAGGACTAAGAGTACTTGCCCTTGCATATGGCGAATCCAAAAACGATTACATATTTTTGGGATTGGCAGCAATGAGCGACCCACCACGAGAGGAAGCCAAAACCGCAATAAAAAAATGCGCTCAGGCACATATCAGAACGGTAATGATAACAGGAGATCACAAAGAAACTGCGGCAGCAGTGGCAAAAGAAGCTGGTATTCTCCGCAATAAAAAGGCTGTCACCGGAGCTGAGCTTGACAATATGACCGATGAACAGCTTGACAAAAATCTCGATGATTACGCAGTATATGCAAGAGTTTCGCCGTCCCACAAGCTGCGGCTTGTAAGAGCCTATAAACGGCGTGGGAACGTTGTCACTATGACCGGAGACGGCGTTAATGACGCTCCGGCAATAAAAGAAGCGGACGTGGGAGTTGCTATGGGGCTTACCGGTACGGACGTTGCAAAGCAGGCTGCAGACGTGGTACTGCTGGACGATAATTTTGCAACGCTGGTAAAGGCGGTAGAGCAGGGACGTGGAATATATGCAAATATAAGAAAATTTGTAAGATATCTCCTTTCCTGCAATATCGGCGAAGTCATAGTAATGTTTCTGGGAATTTTAATGGGTTTTCCGATGGTTCTTCTGCCTACACAGCTTTTACTTGTAAATCTTGTTACAGACAGTCTTCCGGCAATTGCTCTTGGAATGGAGCCTTGTGAAAAGGACGTTATGAAAAATCGTCCAAGAGGTATAAATGAAAGCTTTTTTTCTAACGGACTGCTGTTTAAAATAATTTTCAGAGGCATTCTCATAGGGCTCAGTACCCTGGGCTGCTTTACTGTTGCTTTGAATATTTCTAAAAGCGTTGATACCGCTCGTACTGCTGCCCTTACTACATTGATTTTTTCTCAGCTTATACATGTTTTTGAGTGCAAATCGGAAACAAAGGGACTTTTCGGAATAAATCCTTTTTCAAATATAAAGCTCCTCTTTGCTGCCATTATTTCATTTGCAGTTGTTTTTGTGGCAATATATCTGCCATACGCTCAGATAATATTCGACACGGTGGCGCTTTCAGGGAAACTGCTTCTTGTTTCAACTGCCTTTTCAGCAGCAATACCTTTTATTTCATCGTTCACCATGCTTGGTAAAAAGAAGGAATAATTTGTGTCAGTCTAAAAAACGACAACAATCGCCGTTATGATCGTATCAAAAAAATCCAGAAGTCAAGACTAAAACTCATGCAAAGCAGTCTTGGCTTCTGGCATTTTTTTATTTTCTCTGATTATCGGTGTTATTTCAAACATTAAATCTGAATAAAACTATATCTCCGTCCTGCATAACATATTCCTTACCTTCAAGTCTTACAAGACCCTTTTCTTTAGCGGCTGCCATGCTTCCGTTTGCCATAAGATCGTCAAAGCTTATGACTTCGGCTCTGATAAATCCCTTTTCGAAATCGGTGTGTATTTTACCTGCTGCCTGAGGAGCTTTTGTGCCTTTTTTAATAGTCCACGCTCTGACCTCCGGCTGACCTGCCGTAAGATAGGAAATAAGACCCAGAAGCGAATATCCTTCTTTTATAATACGGTTAAGTCCCGATTCTTTAAGACACATTTCCCCAAGAAACATTTCCTTATCCTCGTCGCTCATATCTGAAATTTCCGCTTCGATCTGTGCGCAGATAGGAAGAACTGCCGAATGCTCCTCCTCAGCAATTTTTTTCACGGTATTAAAGTTGTCATTTGTTTCAACATTATTTATAAAATCGTCCTCGCATAAATTTGCAGCATAAATAACTGGTTTTCCCGATAAAAGAGGCGTAGATTTTATAGCATCCCTTTCATCATCGGTGTAGTCAAAGCCTCTGGCAGATTTTCCCGATTCAAGATGGACTTTAAGACGTTCAAGAAAATCGATTTCCGCGAGATATTTTTTATCTCCCTTAGCAAGCTTTTTTGTCCTGTCGATTCTTCTGTCAACCATTTCAATATCAGAAAAAATAAGTTCAAGATTAATAGTTTCAATATCTCTTGCCGGATTTATTTCGCCGTCAACATGAATAATATTAGTATCCTCAAAGCATCTTACAACATGAACTATAGCGTCCACCTCTCTTATATCGCCGAGGAACTTATTGCCCAGACCTTCGCCCTTTGAAGCCCCCTTTACCAGTCCGGCTATATCCACAAATTCAAGGGTCGCCGGTGTAAATTTATCTGGGTTATACATTTTTTTCAGAGCGTCCAGTCTTTCGTCCGGAACTGAAACAATGCCGATATTTTTTTCGATAGTGCAGAAAGGATAATTTGCGGATTCTGCACCGGCATTTGTAAGGGCGTTAAAAAGCGTACTTTTTCCTACATTAGGAAGTCCAACCATACCTAATTTCATTTTTATTACCTCTTTTTTTATTTATTTTCCTTCTGATATTATTATACCCGGTTTTACCACAGAAGCTTTTGTTGTTGTAGTTTCAGTGGTAATGCCATAGTGGAACACGCCTTCTTCGTCATCATCGCCGTATTCATTTTCGTTTTCATCTTCCTGTTCTTCTCCTCTTATATTCATAGAAAAAAGCGTATGCGAAGAAAACCATTGGTCTGAGGGTTCTGTACTTTTTTTATTATTTTTTTCTTTTTCCACAGCTTTCTGTTGTTTAATAGCTTCAATATCAGTAGTTATAATATCAGTTTCCAGTTTTGTTATTCTTAAAAATGTCTGAAGTGGTGTGAGCGTAGAAATCGCAGTAGTAGCTTCAGATGGTGTTTCGCTGCTGACTTTGGGGTTTTCCGAGCTTTCCTTTATAGCTGTTTCTGAATCGTTTTTTTCGGATAAACCCTCTCCGCACCCGGTAAGGCACAGAAAAAAAGCCGCAGCTAATGCTACTGCATAAAAATATTTATTTTTCATAATCTTTTTCACCGTTTTACAATTAATTTCAAGGGGACGCCTTCACTTGCAAAGCGTCCCAAGGGGTTAGAAGTTGTTCTTACAGGAAAGATATATGCTTATAAAAACGACTTATTCATGTTCCTCTTGAAATTTAGCGGCTTTAAGCATAATTGCGCATTCAAGACGCTTTTTTTCCAACTGACAGGAGAACTTATGAGCGTTATGTATATCGCCGGCGTATACATAGTTGTTTGCGTTGCAGCCGCCGCTACAGTAAAACCTTGCCCAACACTGTTTACATTCCGGCTTGGTATAAATATGCGAATCAGCAAACTCATTTTTCATTTTAAGGTCAAATGTACCCTCGTAAAGATTACCCATTTTGTATTCAGCATGACCGACAAACTGATGACAAGGATAAATATCTCCATCGGGAGTTATGGCAACATACTCGTTTCCGCAGCCGCAGCCTCTGAGACGCTTTATTGCACAGGGACCTTGGTCAAGGTCTATCATAAAATGGAAGAAATTAAATTTCTTTCCGCCGTTTTTTTCATTGTTTAAGATTCTTTCCGAAAGCCTTTCGTATTCTTTAAAAATAAGCGAAAGCTCTTTTTCTGTCAGAGCATATGGCTTTTCCGGTTCGCATACCACCGGTTCAACAGAGATCTGGTCAAACCCCTGAGCATAAAGATCAAAAACATCATCGGAAAAATCAAGGTTATATTTTGTAAAAGTACCTCTTACATAATAATCCTTGTCTCCTCTTTTTTCCACAAGCCTTTTGAATTTCGGAAGAATAGTATCGTAACAGCCTGTTCCGTCAACTCTTTTTCTTACTTTATCGGTAACGTCCTTTCTGCCGTCGATAGACAGAACAACATTTGACATTTCCTTATTGATAAAATCTATTTTATCATCATCAAGAAGCATACCGTTTGTAGTAATAGTAAATCTGAATTTTTTATTATATTCCGCTTCCCTGCTTCTTGCGTATTCAACTATCTGCTTTACGACCTCAAAATTCATAAGCGGTTCGCCGCCGAAGAAATCAAGCTCTAAGGTTTGTCTGTCCTCGGATTTTTCAAGCAGAAAATCTATAGCCTTTTTACCTGTATCAAAGCTCATAAGCTTTCTGCCACCGCCGAAATCTCCTGTTGAAGCAAAGCAGTATTCGCATCTGAGATTGCAGTCATGAGCGATATGAAGGCACATTGCCTTTACAGGTGCGGCTACCGTATATTTTGCGAATTTTTCATATTCGTCATCTGTAAAAAGCATTTTTTCGTTATACAGTTCTACAATTTCATTGTAACAGGTATTTATATCCTCTTCGGAATAAAATTTAGAAAGTTTTTTTACAATATCGTAAGGACATGCCGCTTCAAAGGGCGGTTCTACATTATCCAGCAGGTCATATGTTATGTCGTCTACCACATGAACGCCGCCGCTATTTGTATCGAGAACAATGTTATATCCGTTAAGTTTATATTTATGTATCATTTTTTCACCTCAAAAAAAGTTTAAGGCAACACCGCCTTTGTGCGATATTGCCTTAAAAGAGATATCGGAGCGTATTGACCACTATCCTCAACATGCTCTGAAGCATATCCCTTTTAATTCAGACCCCGAATTAATTTCTTTCGCATTTCTGGTTTGCTACAGTACATGAAGTCTTGCAAGCCGACTGGCATGATGCCTGACATTTACCGCAGCCGCCCTTTTTTGCCGTTTCTTTAAGATTAGCCTTATTAATAGTTTTAATGTGCTTCATAAAACCCTCCACGTGAAATTTATTTAATATATTCAATTTCAATATAAAATATTATACCACATTATACTTCCTTTTTCAATAGTTTTCCGCAAAAAAATTCACAAACTTCAGGTCTTTAAAGTCTGTTTTATAAGTAATACCGTACAAATATTGTATGCAATTGACTTTAGAGGTATCCTTTAGCCTTCATATTTCCTGACTCTAAGAGTAATTTCCGATTTATCGGCTATCTGCTGCGCCGCATCGATTTCCTCCTTGCCTATCACGTCCACAACGGTAAACACAACATTTTTTACATATTTTTTGCAATCACGGGCAAATTTCTGCATAGCCTCATAAGCCTCTTCGCCGAAGGACGGTCTTGTAACTTCAAGATATTTTTCTTTTGTTCCAGCGTTAAGACTTATAGAAACGGTATCTATAAGTCCTTCTAATTCCGCAGTCGTACTTTTTTTGTGGATAAGGTCGCTGAGACCGTTAGTATTAAGCCTTATGGGAACGCTGCTGTTTTTCTTTATATAGCCTGCTGCTTCCTTTAAGACCTCCAGCTTTTCAGTAGGTTCGCCGTATCCGCAGAAAACCACCTCGCTGTAATTTTTAAAATTATTTTTTTCAAGAGCGTCGATAACCTCCTGAGACGACGGGTCGTGTTCCAGCCAGAGACTATCTGAACCGTATGCGCCGTCGCCGTTCTGTCGTATGCAGAAAGTACAGCTGCACGGGCATTTATTTGTAATATTAACATAAAGATTTTTTCCTACTTCATAAGCAATAGTCATTGCCATAAATATCACCGATCCTTTTATTAGTAAATTTTATATGGGACGATTTTCACCGTCCCATAATTTTTATCTTTTTTTCTTCTTTTTCTTTTTCGGAGTATTTTTGCCGTTGTTATTGTTATTGCTATTAGTATTAGTATTATTTTTTACAGAATCTGATGTATTTTTATTTTCTTCGTCATTGCTTTTGGTTTTAGGCGCATTTTTGGCACGATATCTTGCAATAAGAATCTTATTATTCTTTTTATCGTATCTGTATATAAATACCACGCAGACAATGCCGATAACAAGAGCTCCTAATCCGAAAACAAGTCCCGGCGGAGTATAACTCATCTCAATAACATGTTCGCCCGGATTAAGCTTTATACCGATAAGCGCATTAGCGATCCTTGTATAGCACTGGGAAGTATTGTCATATTCGGCTCTGCTGTTTTCATCAATATCCTTATCTATGAACGGAACAGTTTCGCCGTCGACTTTTATGGTCCAGCCTTCTTCATAAGGAATAGATGTGAGCATAAGCTGATTTACGTCTGCTGTAACAGTACCCTCTATGCTGTCGCCACTAAAGTCGGTAATGTTCCATTGATTCTGTTTGAGCTTATTCATATCCTCCTGGAACAGCTTTTCATCAAATTGATAGAAAAAGAAATTATTAACAATAGTATATTCATATGCAACAGTCATTCTCAGCTCAAATTCCTCTCCGGGAGTGAATTTTCCAAGATTCAGAGCATGGTAATTATGATCTTCAAAATATTGTCCGAGTCCTTTATGGTTAATAAAATTACCGTCTGCATCTTTTTCTGTACTCAACCAGAGATTTACTTTATGTTGAACCTCGGTCTGGAAATATATATACACCGCTTCGTCTGTTTCGGGAGTAATATGCATATTTACAACAGGGTCTCCCTCTGTAGCAGCCGTATACTGAAGCTGATTCGGCGCAGTTGCCGTTGGATAAGGGCTTATGGTAACATTATTCAGGATAAAGTCGTCCTTATTAACATTCATAGGCTTGAAATATTTATTATAGTTTACAAATTCGTTGTTTTCGTTAATTTCAATATCGCCCATAATTGCGCTCATAAATATATTCTGACTGTTGAGTACATCGTCGTTTCCAAGAGCGGTTATTCTGTCCGCTGCACCATTGGCCATATAACCTAACGAAAGAGCGTTTTCATTTTCAAAAACGTTTATAACCGCTTCCTTATCGTTTTCGTCAATATAGTTATATGCAAATATAGGCGTATAAGTTTCGTTTGTTTTGCGGTATGCTTCCGGATCGTCGACAACCTGTCTGTCCATAGAATATTTTATGCCCAGAAGTGAATCTGAAATCGGCGTATTGCCATCGTATCTTGTATAGAAGGTGCTGGCGGAATATCCGAGAGCTTCAAGGAATTTCAGAAGCCTCGCATTCATAACCGAACTGGAGTGGCTAATACCCTTTAAGCCTAAAGCCGCAGGGTCGTTTACCGTTCTGTGGAAGGTTTTTTCCGCTCTGAAAAATCCGTCGTTTTCGTTTCCATGATCGTAATTGTACTGTTCAAGCTGATCAGTCACCTCACGTCCTGTTCCGGTAAAGTTATACCAGGGACCTGCTTTGGAATATATAAGGCTCTTGTCCTCGTCATGGAATGTACTGTATGTGTTGAACAGAAGCTCTCCTGAGGAAACTGCAATAATAATAACAGGAATGACAGTTTTCATAAGCTTTGGATTACTGTGGAATTTTGCAAAAAGTACACAGAATATACTTGCTATACCCGCAGCTATTGCAATTTCCCATTTAGCAAAATACTCTGCCTCACGAGAGATGGTTATAGCTATAAGGGCTGCGACAGCAAATGCCGTTGCTCCTATAGCAGAGGCTTTGATATGCTCAATTTTTGAAAATGCCGTTGCACCCATAAGAAGCAGTGTAAATGAGAATGTAAACGAATAACGGAACGGCAGCCAGTTAGGCATCTGGAAACCGTGCCATACCATATCAATAGGTCTGATGTACATACACAAAAACAGTACTGTTAAAAGCGTCGTATATCCGATTTTTTTATTCAGCGAAATTTTGGGATTCATATAGAATATCGGCAGCAGAACTATGGTAAGTACACCGCAGTAAATTTCCGGCAGACCGTCAACATCCACCGTGTCATATTGAGCAGGCAGAAGCTGAGGGAAGAAATCCAGCGGATTAAACTGTGTAGCAAAGCTGAAATCAGGCTTGGTAAAATCAAATTTACCAAGCTGCAATGCCTTGTAAACGGAAAGTATCATAAATGCCGAGCACAGAACGGCGACTATGGCGCTGATACCAAACCTTACAAAGGCTTTGAAATATTCATATCCGTCAAAGTGTTTGCCGTTTTCATTTCTGCCTGAAAATAGATAGAATACAAAATAAATAAATGTAAAAATAGCTACGATATATCCGATATAGAAGTTGAATATGAATATCAGCGCAAGAGGGATAATAAGATTGAGCTTTCTTCCGTCGTCTATAAGATATTCAATTCCCAAAGCTATAAGCGGCAGCATATAAACGCCGTCGAGCCACATAGGATTCATTGCCTGTATTACTCCGTATGCGCACAGAGCGTAAAGGGTAGAAAATATTGTTGCATGAAGTCCGCTCAAGCCTTTGGATTTCTGAAGATAATAGCTGAAAGTAACAGAAGCAAGTCCCAGCTTTGAAAGTATCATTATCTGAAGGCTTCCTAAAAGCATCGTGCGTGGCAGCAGTATGGGGATAAGCGTAAATGGACTTGCAAGATAATAGCCGATAATTCCGGCATATCCTCCCGAAAGATTTCTTGACCAGTTGTAAAGAATACTTTCATCGCCCCAGAAGGCATCTCTTATGGCTTCAAAATAGTAAACGTACTGACCATTAAGATCCAGAACCAGCACAGAATTATCTCCATAGGGACTGACCTTAAAAATCGCATAAGCTACATACATTATTACAACAGGTATAGCGAATGCAAGAAAATAAAATTTGTTGCGGATAAGCCAGTTCAAAAGAAAGTTCCCGATATTTCCGGGCGAAAAGGTTTCTTTTTTCATAAAAGGCTTATTTTCCGATAAAGACAAACCTGCCATTTATTCCTCCTTCTCCGAATCGTTATGTACGATTCTTGTTTAAATTACATCAGATAAATATTATTATACAATATTTTTCATGGTTTTTCAATAGATTTTACTGAAAAATAAAATAAATTTGCTGATTTTTATTTAAAAATCGTTGACAAGTCGGATTTAAAATGATACTATTAAAGCAGATGATAAATTCAGGCGGCATTTTACAGCCCACGTATTTTACAGTGAGCTTTGTGCCTGTGCTGATACGGAGGTAAATGTATGAAAAAAACAATAAAAAAAGCACTTGTTTCAGTACTGACCGCTTCGTCGATACTTTTAAGCGCCGCCGTTTTCCCGGCAGCAGCAGCGCCGGACGAATATCACGACGACTGGCTTCATGTAAATGAAAATGCGGAAATCGTCGATATGAATGGAAATCCCGTATGGCTTACCGGGTGCAACTGGTTCGGATATAACGTCGGAAGTCAGGTTTTTGACGGCGTATGGTCACAGAATATGCATGAAATGTTAAATCAGATAGCCGACCACGGATTCAATCTTCTGAGAGTACCCATGTCCACCGAGCTGCTCCTTCAATGGAAAAACGGCGATCCAGACCCTGCCGTACCTAAAGTAAACGAATACAGCAACCCCGAACTTACCGTAGAAGGAATAGAGGGTGGAACGGTAAAATACAGCTTTGATATATGGAACATGGCTGTAAAATGGTGCAGAGAAAACGGCATAAAGATCATGATGGATGTCCACAGCGCAGAAACAGCTTCCGCAGGTCATCAGGTAAACCTCTGGTATACCGATAAATTTTCAACCGAGGACTGGTTTGAGGCTTTAGAATGGTTTGCCGACTATTACAAGGATGACGATACGATAATTGCTATCGACTTGAAAAATGAGCCTCACGGTACAGGCGATACCCCCAATAACATGGCTAAATGGGACGATTCTACCGACCTTAACAACTGGAAATATGCGGCTGAACAGGCTGCCGCTCATGTTTTAAAGGCTAATCCCAATCTGCTTATAATGGTTGAAGGGGTCGAGGTATATCCTAAAGAGGAATACGACTGGACATATCCTAATATAGACTATTCAAGGTATCCATTCAGCTATTATTACGGCGCATGGTGGGGCGGTAATTTCAGAGGTGCTAAAGAATATCCTATAGATTTAGGCGAATATCAGAGTCAGCTTGTATACTCTCCTCATGATTACGGTCCGCTGGTGTATGATCAGACATGGTTTCATGAAGGCTTTACACAGCAGAGTATTATGGACGAATACTGGCATGATACTTGGTTTTTCCTGGTAGAAGATAAAACTGCTCCTTTGCTTATGGGGGAATGGGGCGGATTTATAGATGAAGAGCATGACCCTACAGGCGATAATACAAAATGGCTTACATATCTGCGTGACCTTATGATAGAAAACAGGATCCATCATACCTTTTGGTGCTTTAACGAAAATTCCGGCGATACGGGCGGACTGGTTTACGATAACTTCGGTAAATGGGACGAGGATAAGTATGCGCTGGTAAAGCCTGCGCTCTGGCAGAACGACAGTGGAAAATTTATAAGCCTTGACCATACTATCCCTCTTGGCAAAAATGGTATTACTCTTTCCGAGCATTACGGCGATACTCCGCCTGCTTCCACAGAAGCAACAAAATCTCCTGAAAAAATTATAAAAGGCGATGTAAACAGCGATAAAAAGGTAAATGTATTTGATTCTGTTACCCTTAAAAAATTTTTTATTTCGGGAAAAATTAAAATAAATTACACAAATTCGGATATGAATGGAGACGGAAGCGTAAAGCTTTCCGACCTTATTGACCTTAATAAATTCCTTATAAAAAAATAATTTTACAGTGGCACTATACAAATCCTACATGGTTTGCACAGTGCCGTTGTTCATTAACAAGTCAATATCACACAATATATCAGTCATTATTGGCTATTGCAAAAATAAATGATAGTGGTATACTAATACTAAAGCGCAAAGGTAATATTTTAACCGGTTTTTTCAGCCTGACGGCGTTTTTCGGCAGGATTACACCCATATTGCTCACGGAATTTACGTACAAACAGCTTGTAATTATTCTCAAATCCGCATCTGTTTGCGATCTCATTTATAGTATAATCAGTATTTAGAATGTCATAATGAGCATGTTCAAGCCTTACTGAAAAAACGTAATCCATAAAGGTCATGCCTATGTACTTTCTGAAAAAACGGGAAAAATATTCTTTATTAAGCGCAACCATAGAAGCGGCATAGGAAAGAGATATTCGCTCGGAATAATGCTGACGGACATATTGAAGAACAATGCCAAGTCGCTGGATATTGCGGTCGGTTTTCTTTTTTAATTCCGGATTGGCTTTTATTTTAAAATTCACAACAAGATGATAAAGCAGCTCGTAAACAAGACTGTTAAGCTTTAAAAGATAACCGCTGTTGTGTTCGGACTCGAAAAGCGCCTCAAGCTTATTGAGGGTAAGTCGTATATCTGCGTATTTTCCGGTTGCTTCCTCACCTGATTTACATATACAGCTTATTATTGAAGTGTCAATATCAGGAATGCTTCTGACGATCTTATCATAGGGGATCTGAAGCAGAAGATAACGGCAATAGCCTTTGTTGCATGCGGCATGAATACTTTTGCAGTTTATTACAGCAAAACCGCCGGATTTTATTATGTGATCTGTACTGTTTGTATTGACTGTCATCTGACCGGATAAAACATATATTATTTCAAATCCATTATGCCAGTGTTTAGCAGTAAAGGTGCTGGCATGACCGAATACGTTAAGAAGCATTCCGGTATCCTGTTCATAATGTATCTGCTCATGAGTATATTCTTCCATAGCTGCCTCCATTAATCAGTTATTGTACAAAAATAAATTTTTATAAATCAGTGATTCCTTAATGGCAGTTCTTTTGCTGTACTGCCTTTCATATATCACAAGAAAGGAATGAATAAAAATGCCAAGAACAACAGAAATGACAAAAGGCAAACCTTTTAAATTGATTTTAGGCTTTGCTCTCCCGATGGTATTGGGGAATGTTTTTCAACAGCTTTACAGCATGGTCGATACTGTAATAGTCGGCAAATTTGTAGGAGTCAACGCTCTTGCCGGAGTCGGTTCAACGGGAGCTATAAGCTTTCTTGTAGTCGGATTTGCATTAGGCGTCTGCAGCGGCTTTTCTATCCCTGTATCACAGCAGTTCGGTGCAGGAAATTATAAAAATATGAGAAAATATATCGCTCACGCCATATATATGAGCGCATTAACGGCTGTACTGCTGACTGTTATCACTGTTATTTTCACAGGTTCGATATTGAGAATAATGAATACTCCCGACGAAATATACAATGATGCATATAGCTATATTATAGTGATTTTTTCGGGAATCAGCGCAACGATTTTTTATAACATGCTTTCTGGTATTCTCAGAGCTATAGGCGATAGCAAATCGCCGCTGGTTTTTCTTATCATTTCTTCTGTCATAAATATCGGTCTTGACCTGACTTTTATTATAGTATTTAAAATGGGCGTTTTTGGTGCAGGTCTTGCAACAATTATTTCTCAGGCGATATCTGCGATTTTCTGTCTTGCTTATATGATAAGAAATTACGATATATTAAAGTTTGAAAAAGATGAGCTTAAATTTGATGTGAGCTATGCAAAACAGCTTGCAGTGACCGGATATCCAATGGCTCTGCAGTTTTCTATCACTGCAACAGGCTCTATCATACTTCAATCGGCTGTAAATACTCTTGGAACTCAGTCGGTTGCGGCAATAACTGCGGCTGTCAAAATACAAACGGTTGCAATCGGACCTATGGAAAGTCTCGGAATAGCAATGGCTACCTACTGCGGACAAAATAAGGGCGCAGGAAAATATAAAAGAATAACCCAAGGCATAAAGCAAAGCATTATTATACAGATGATTTACTGCACTGCTTCTCTGATGGCGGTATTTTTCCTGGGTGGAATACTGACCACCTTGTTTATAGATAAAAGTACTACCAACCCTGTCGAATATGCGAAAATTATTGAGCTTTCGGCTTATTATCTTAAATTAAGCGGTTCGTTCTATCCGACTTTAGGCGTACTTTTTATATTGCGTAATTCGCTTCAGGGAATGGGCTACAGCTTTTTGCCTATGCTTGCCGGCGTAAGCGAGCTTGCTGCAAGAAGTATTGTTGCAATAGGCTTCATCTCGCTGCTGGGATTTACGGCTGCCGGTCTTTCGGGACCTATCGCATGGATATTTGCAGATATTGTACTGATAATAACATATTACATCAAAATGAAAGAAATGAAAAAATCTATGACGTTCACAGATTCTGCAGCAGCAGCTTCATAAAAATTTTTATCGCCGCACAAGTACCGACAAAAGTCTTTTGCGGCATTTTTTATTAATTAAAAATAAGCTTCTGAGTGATCGTCATAATAACCGGAAGAGTTATTATTGAAAGCAGTGTTGTAACTGCAAAAAGCTCGGAAGCATAAAAGGAATCCTTTTTAAATCTTATGGCAAACAAAGTACAGGTTGCTGCTGCTGGGCATGCCGCAGCTAATACAACAGTGCCTATAACAGTCGTATTCAGCGGCAGAAAGGAAAACATCAGTGCAGATACAATCGGTACGGCAATAAGCTTGAGAATGCTTGTAAGATAAGGACGGGGATTTTTAAGCGTTTTGAAAATATCGGTCTGTGCAATAGACGCTCCTGCCGCAATCATGGCAAGGGGAGTATTCATATCCGCAACATACGTTATTGCCTTTAACGGCGTTTCGGGGATCTTGATTTTAAACATAAATAATAAAAATCCGATCACAGTTGCAATAATTGCCGGAGATTTAAAAGCCTGAACAATCATTTTTATGCTGAATTTATTTTTCATCAAAAATACGCCGTGAGTCCAGACCATAAGATTAAAAACGGTCATAAATGCGGTAAGATAAAAAACACCTTCCGCACCATAAATACCATTTACTAAAGGTATACCCATAAATCCGCAGTTGGAATAAACAGCCGAAAAGCGTTCCAGAGAGAGGCGTTCGCTTTTTTTTCTTATAAAAATATAGGACAGAACTATTGCAGCAAGAATGCTGATAAACGATAATACCAGTGACCATATCAGACCATTGAGTAATGATTTTTGAAAAGGTACCTGATAAGAAACCACTAAAATAAGAGGATTTACCACCAGAAGGACTAACGACGATAAAGATTTGGTCGATTCTTTGGTAATGATTTTTAATTTATAGCATAATACCCCAGTCAAAACCAACAAAGCCATTATTATTACTTGTTTTAAAACTACCATTTTTACACTTCCTTGCTCAGATTCTTTGTGTGATGCTGCCTTTACAATAGTATCTGCAAAAACAGGAAAAAAATGCTTTTCAGCAAAAAGAAAAGCATTTTATTCATTATTTTCATTTATTTCTGGAAAAATTTCCAAATGTATTTTATCGATTTTCTGGTCTTCGGCAGAAGCAACGGTCATTTTTAGTATTCCATATTCCGCAACCTCGCCGTTCTGAGCAATATGTCCTAAAATTTCGGTAACAAAGCCGCCTACGGAGTTTACCGAGCTTTCAATATATTCTTCAGGAAGATTTAAATTTTCAAGCATATCGTTTATGCTCAACTCTCCCGATACTTCATATTTATTG
>CAMWXM010000027.1 GCA_947178195.1 uncultured Ruminococcus sp. | reverse complement strand
ATTTTTATATGACATAACAAAAATCTCCTTTTTCTGTTAATTAATTTTTATCCTCTAACGAGTTTGTCTTTTTAATAATGATGTCAGAAATATCATACCCAAGACCACAATCCATGTGAAACGTATCCTCATTAAAATGCGGACAATCAAAGCAAGTTGCAAACTTTCTGTCTCCACAAGGCATGGCCTGTAACAGATCAACTGAAACCTTTGTATAACAATCATCTGAAGAAAACCATTCAAAATCTCCATACTTAGATATCGCAGCAACAGCTTCGTCAACCATACTGTCATAATAAGAAATGTCAATATCCTTTTCCTTACCGAGTTCTCTGACCATTTCCGATTCCATCCATCGATAGCCTTTAGACCCTGTAGCTGCATAATACTTTCCATCTTTCTCCCTCATGAGGAGACCGCCGCCACAGCCAGGCTTAATCGGACAGAAATTTCCAACCTTACCGACAAAATGGTAATCATGCCCCTCTGAAATATGTGAATTTAATTCCTGACAAGCAGATTCAAAAGAAGTGTCTGAAAGAAGCCCTTTTTTATAGCTGCTCTCCGCTTTATCAAATTTCTTTTCATATTCCGAAACATCCGGCAATTGTTCATTCATATCCAAATATAAGGCTGTACTCACAGATTTAGTTTCACACAAATCTTCAAACACAATTTCTTCTCTGCTAAACAGTTTCTTAAATACATAGGGAATCTGAAACTGCGAACCTGTTGCTGTCCATTGTCCAGCATGTTTACCATCTTTATACTTTGCAATATAAACCGCATTATTGACCAGACACATCTTATCATAAGTTGCCTCATGTTCAAAAGTATAACCATACTGCTTACCATAATCCATGACAAACTGTATGATTTCCGGCGTTGCGTCAGGAATCTTGATAGAATCCGTCTTAATATGAGCAACCGTAAAACCTCGTCTCTGCACTTCATGTTTAAGATTAATCATAAATAAAGAGCCTCGTTTCGCCACAATATTATCTTTATTTCGTATGTCCCGAAATGGATTTTCAAAAGTAGCTGAGGTCAGTCCATACACAGAATTAATTGCAATTTTCAACGCCTGAGCCAAATCCGCAGCCGCCTCTTCATCTGTTAAATACTTCTCCAATGCGCCGCTTAGCATCTTTTTTGCTTTATTAAAATCCTTGTGTTTGATAGCAATGCGCGCATCCAAAATTTCCTTAAACCGCTGCGTATAATCATCTCCGAACAAATTCTCTGCAACAATACTGCTTGGATGCATTGAAGCAACATCCAACAAAGCTACATTGCCATATATGCCTGGTTCAGAATATACATATCCTCCCTCGCCAACTTCTTCACCCCGATATATAGATTTTCCATTCTCAAATCTATATCCCGGAAATTCAGGACGTCCACAAGAATCAAAAAATGTGTAAAAATCTTCATTATCAGAGTCAAATGGAAGTTCCTCATTTCCCATAAACCGATAATTGAACTGTTCTTGTGGCTTTCTGTTATTCCCGAAAATAATCCGGGTTGTTAGTGTATTAGTAGTATCATTTACTGTCATTCCAGCCACATCCGCCAAAATCTGCCTCGCTGTAAAATCTGCTTTCCTGGCATTAAACACTGCCTCTGTAGCAATAACATCATTATCACAATACTCTGCAACCTTCATCCACATTTCTTCTGGCACTGGTTGATCCCATGGAAGCCCTAGTTCTTGATGATGTATCCCTAATTCGATCTCAAACTTTTTCAAAGACTGCTTCTTGCTGGAAAAATCATAAACATCTGTATAGGAAACATTATAAGCCTCTCCAAAGAAACAGTTTGCACTTCCGCTGATAATTTTCTGCGACAGTTTATAAAGCTGCTCAATTGTATATCCCATCAACCTCGCATACAAAATATGATTGTCATACCGGCGACAGTTAAACCCAACAAGCCTAAATCTCATCATATCCTCAATTTCTGCCGAAACGGGATTGATCATGCGTACAACCGGTTTTCCCTCTCCTTCCAGCTTCCAATTCACAAGAAACAAATTCGGAAACACTTCAACATCAAAAAATACAAGTTTTTTGTCTTCATTTTCCACATTAACAGAAGTATCAGCAGATTTGAATGCCATCTTATTAACCAGTTTAATACAATAATCAGCCTGATGAGCGCTGTTTGCCGCAAACGCCAACACTGTATTCCTCATATCAGTAACATCATAATTTAAACCACTGGAATAAGCATCATCTAATATTTTATAAATAAAGTCGATACTCGGCTTAGTTCCGGGATGAATTTCTTTATTGAGATTTCTTTTGATCAGCCTCCTAAGTCCTTTTTCGCTCTTAACCGAATCGAAATTAACCATTTTTTTTTCTCCTTTCAGTGGCAATCCGGAACTGATAGATGAGATTGCCAAGTTGTTACATTGAGTTAATTTACGTCTCAACGAACTCTTACCAGTAAACACTTTTATCTCTATGTGTTTGTCATAAATTCGACTTAGTCTCGTTACATCGCCCATATAAATATAATGAAGATGAATGCCACTCCCACTTTTACTAAGTTCTGCATAAGTCGGAGGCCATTTGCCAGCTGCCTCCACATTCCGTTCCAAGGATTTGTTCCCTTCCTCATCTGGAATATCAAAGTCAATCACAATATGATTATCTGGCGTTTTTACATAATGCACTTTAGATGTATCCAGTTCTGAAAGTTTTGAAGATACCTCATCCCACTTTTTTGATGGCTTTTCTTTTGATGTCGCATACTGCGCTGGACAATCCGCACATTCCTTATCAAAGATTGATTGAATATGATCAAACATAAGCCATTTCAACGCTGTTTCCTTCTTTTCTTCAATCTTCTTTTCTTCAATCTTCTTCTCCTCAAATTTATCCGTCCGAAAACCAGAATAATAACTTCGGACACGCGAACCGCCATCAAGATTGAAACGTTCCTTATACTCTCGAAAATAATTTCTTAACTCTTCTTTAAAAATCCTTTTAGGAAAAGGAAAACCTACCTTTGCTTCATCACAATATGTTTTATACATCTCCCAGGCGGCTTTCAACGTAACGCCATCTTCCTTACTGAACACATGGTAAGAATCGACAACAAAATTATAAAAATCATTGGATGCCCCAAGCATTTTAACTGGAATATAATCATCATACCTACCTGGATCGCTTAAAAAAACCTCCTGACAATGATATGCAATAGCCCCAAGCTCAAAACTAATCCTTTCAACAACCGTCTTATATTCGTTAGGATTCAGCTTGTCTCCAGAAGGCGAAACATCAATCAGCCTTCTAATCAAACCAGATCTCGCGTCTGTAATCTTTACTGGCTTATTTGTTCCCATAAATAAAAAACATTTGAACCGATTAGAATAAGCCGACTTAAACTTTTCATTTACCGTCATCAATTCATGAGAAACCAAACTATTTAGCCTTGTATTATCTTCAATTCTGGATAAGTCTCCATCATGCTGAATAGCCACCAGAGGATTGCCCTTAAACGCTTCCAGAGCAAAAGAATTATTGGAAGAACCAAGAGCTTTTGCATCAAATACAGAATAATAACCCTCAAAAAGCTGTTGTATAATATTAAGCACTGTAGACTTACCAGTTCCCGCAGCTCCATACAACACCATAAATTTCTGTAATTTCTTTGATTCCCCACAAACTACAGAACCAATCGCCCACTCAATTTTGCGACGCTCTTCTTCTGAATATAAAACAGACATTAACTGATCATAGGCAGATAAACTTCCGGCCTTCAATGGATAACATAATTTCTTGCTGGCATAGTCCATCTTAACTGTTTCAGTGTTAGAAAATATAAGTTTCTCATCCAACATATGAAAAGAATCTCTCATCTGTTTTTGACAATATTTATGCCATGAATCAATCATTCCAGACTCGGCATCCCACATATGCAAAACTCTTACATCACAGCTAAACCGCTGACTATTTTCCTGTGCGTATCGATCCAATTCACAGTCTATCAAATGTAAAGCATCCTGTTCATCCGTAGACCATAAACCGCGTTCCTCTATCCAGACAGCATAAAAGTCACCGCCACGAATCATCAGATCTGAGCTTTTCTTAATAATAAACTTTGGATATATTTCTATCATGCCACTCTTCTTACTACGTGTCGCAACCATTAAAAAATCTATCATGACATCTCTTTCTACTCCTTTCACTTCCTCACATTACAAAACATGATCCAAATAGCAACACATTTGATACCAGATTTCCACTGACCGTAAATCCTGCATACAATTTTTAACCGTAAACAGACCGCCTCTCCCATCCCAATGATACTTCCGATTTAAAAATTTCGAGATAACATCGTCAACATAGTCCTTATTAAATTCAGCATCATTCATAGAAGCAAGTCCAAGACTTGATACCATATTCCAGAACCATTTACCAGTACGATTTCCAATATCCGGATCATCCATAATATGTTCTTCACAACGGATAGCAAGAGCAATCATCATCTCAAGCACACTACAAGGACTATTATCTAAATATGCCGCAATCATGGCGTCGTCATATGAACGCTCACGTCCAAACCGATACCTGAGATCTACGCCATCCTCCGCACGGTTACCATCCATAGGAATGCAATAACTGAATTCAATATCATTTAGATGCTTTAAAAGTTTTTTATAAGGCGGTATTTTAATGAGATAAGCCTCCTGCACTAACTTACACATCCACTCAAAATATTCTATTTTCAGTCTGTTACGCACCATTATGCCTCCCTCCGATGCGGTCTTACGACTTCTTGGTAATTCCTATGATCCAAAAGAATCTCGTAATCGCATTTCAGCGTATCGTTCCTAACAAACACCGAATCATCCTCATACTCACCAAACCGATTCAAAGAATCTAAGCCAATAATAGCATCTATGTCATCTATCAATTCGTCATCATCATCTGCCAGAATATGATCTGCGTAATATGTAAGACTAATTTTTTCATAATCATCCAATTCTCCAAATTCTTCCGGAGAAATAATATGAGGACTGCTCAGTAAATCCACGTTTCCAGCTTCTGTAAAACTATAGCCATATTTGTTTAATTTAGCGGCATACTCTTCAATGCCAGCTTTTTCATTAATATGACTATGGGATTCCTTAACGCCGCATTTAATATTGCCTTTGTTTTTTTTTACAGAAGCTTTTTTTTCGTCTGCTCCAGAATATGGCTCTTTCGTTTGATAAACTTTCTTTACTGACTCAATCTCTTCTTGAGCAATCTGCTCGTATCTTTTCCTAACACACTCCCATGTAATAGCAGAACCAACCGCTGCTCCAATAACAAATGCTGCAATTTCTGTCAGCTTATTCATCATCAATTCCACCCTTCTCATCGTTTTTAATAGTCATAACAGTAAAAACTAATCCTCCAAAAAATATAGATCCACTCAATAAAATCATCCTCCTTCATTCATAACTAGAAAAATAATGATTACCTATCTGAAACATAGGCACACCATAATTACTATAACGACCAGCTGTAAAAAACACTGCATCGTTATTCATTCGACATTCTAATTCCTCTCTGACAAGCCTGCAAATATCCTCCCTGACCTCACAGCGATCTACTCTCCCATTCCACATAGAGGAAAACTGATGAGGTTGATATACCACATCAAACACATTATCCGGAAAATATTCAGAATCCACCCGATTCAAAATAGTGTCAATAACTAATCTTTTCCCCTCTTCACACTCGCCCTCAGCCTCTGCCATAGTAACCAGCGCTATCAATTCTATATCTTTGTCTGACACTTTATTTTTCTCTTCTATAAACAGTTTTTCTGTCGTTATATACGGATCTGCGTCTACAGGTTTATAATCAATTGTTACTAATTCCACGATCTCGATCTTAACAGTAGTCGTCAGTTCTTCTTCGTTGTCAGCTGTACTGATGCAGCAAACAAAGAAAACTAGTAATATTGGCAAAGAAAAAAATATAATTGTCTTTAATCTTTTGCTCACTCCAAATCCACCTGCCTATCATCCTCAGACCAGAACGCTAACATTGGAAAATCAAATATATCCTTGTGCCAATTTCCACTGCTTGGTCTAGTCAAACCATTCATTCACATCGAATCAAGAATATTGCCATCTACGTTGAAATCCAATAAAATCACAGGCTCATACCCATTTACAAAATCACGGGCTTTTTCTTTATAGATGTCATAAATACCAAAATCAACAAAATTATCCCCAACAGCATTCTCTGAATCATAAACCCATCCAACAATCTGTCCTGCTTTTGTCGAAGGAATGCCAAGTCTTTCATATACCTCATTTAAATAGACATAACCTCTTGCTTTTAGGCGGTCATTTGCGTAATTCTGTTCCGCTTTTAAAAACATCAAATTATACTCAGGATCTTTATCCCAATAAGGACTGCTTGAATCAAAAAAACGGGCATAATCGCTATATTCGTCAATAGAAGCAATATTAACTTCTTTTTTTATCTTGTTCTCCTTACCTGTCTTTTCATCAACAACAGTTTCTTTGAATTTCTTCGCCTTAATATTATACTTTAACTCATGGTCAACATCTTGGCCAAAACGCTCAATTACCCGGTTTCGATACTCCTTGTAACCTTTATCCACTGTAGCATAAGCAGCTGCCAGAGCCACATTCCTCTTACGAAGAATATTGTTAGATGCTAAAATAGCCGTTAGGGACAAAACACCAAGTGACACCGCAGGGGCATAAATTTTAGCCAACTTAACTCCAGTCTGAGCATAGGCAATCGCCAAATCTCTCCGACCGTCCTCCTGTGAATATTCCTCTGCCAAAGCTGCATCGTTCATTACATTGTGGATTTTATCAATATCATTCTTGGATTTTTCCAGAACAGCATCCACCTTTGTCGTTGCCTTACATGCCATAACTGTGCTAACAACAACGCCGGCAATGCCAACTGCTGCAAGAATCTCTGGACTATGTTTTTTGATCTGCAAACCAGCCTTATATAAGTTTTTCTTCATTTTTACAATAAACTCTAATTTTTTCATTATGCAATATCCTCCTTATTCGTTTAAATAATCATACCATCAATATACTCGTAATACTCTGCCTCTGTAGCAAACAACAGCCAACGGCCAAATGCAAAACCAAAATATCCATAAAATGTATAATACCCCCTTGTCATAAACAACCTCCCTTTAATTTATTGGAAGCACGGGCGGGAGCTTAAGAACATAACCATCCCTGACGCGAATGCACTTACATCCACGAATATCTGTCCACCCATACTTATTAACTGCATAATTATCTGTAGAAACATTCGCAAGATCATACAAATCTCCAACACTAACAACATCATATTGACTGATAATATCGTTCATGGCGTCTAAAACTGCTTCCGCATCTCCTCGTGTTTCAAAAATAAGATCATCATAGTCATATCCATTCCGTTTTCCTGTTGAAATGCGTTCACTTCTGCGTTCATTATCGCGCTCATAATAATTACGATATGAAATTTTAGAGGCAGTTGACTTTTTTCCGCCTTTTTTCGTTTCTCCATATAGAATCATATCAATCCCATTTGTCACAATATCCGAAACCGCTTTCTTAATTGACGGAACAAGCACATCCATTAAAATATAAGTTTTTACATTGCTAATATCCTCTGAAATAAAGACATCTGCAATTCTTTGCATTTCATTTTTTTTTCTTACTTTTGCTGAAGAAGTAACCGCTTTCTCAACTTTTTTCCCAGAAACATCATCAGAACGCACTTCCTTTGATTTATGAGAATTCGACTTATAATCATCCATCATCCAATATCCTCCTTAAAATAAAAAAGGAAAAGCGTCATGCTAAAGACGCTCTCCCATAATTAAACATCCTATTAAAATATTCAGGACTCTTCGTCGCCGGATTCTTTGTCATTTTCAACTACAACCTCATCGTTGTCAATGATAATAACTTGAGAACTTTCCGACTGTTCCTTATTAGCTTTGATTTTTGCCAATATTGGTTTAGCAGCATACTTGTAGACAATCATGCCCGCTATAGCCGCCAATCCGATACCAGCTGCAACCTTAAAACTTTTTTTTAAACAAACCTGAGCATTTTCCTCTGAAGCAATCTCAACAACCTCTTCGTTCGTTATAATTTCGTTGTTATCCATAATAAATTCTCCTTTCGTATGTAAAAGTTTTTTCCATTAAAGAATGTGTAAATGACGCGAAGCAACTTACATTAACTGTCGATAATCATATTTTGGACCATAATTGTAATCAATAACTAAGCAAGGAGTCCCATCACTCGCCAATTGTGAGCTGAAATTCAAATCAATATAACCATCTTGTATATTCCAGCCGAGATCATCTCCAAGTTTAATGTCTCTCAACCCAATCTCAAAATAAAAATCATTGAGAGAAATATACATATCATCCCTCATCAGTCGGTTTAATTCATTTTCTGCTTTTTTGATTTTTTCTATATCTGATTTAAAATATCGACCTGAAATTACATCATAACAAAGCGTATTTCCACTTTCAGTAATGATAATATCGTGAGCCGTTACCGGATTTTGTTGCATCTTATCCTTTGCAACTGCATCCCTTACAGTCTGTTCTTTCTTCTCCCCAATCGTTTCCACAACTTTCTCCTGATACTCCTTCAAAGCTGACTCTGACAAACTATAAGCCGCAACAAGCGCCGCCCTGCGTCGTATATGAACCGAATTTGCTCCAATCAGGCATCCAACAGACAATATACCAGTAACGCCTGCCGGAATATAACAAATCCAAGTTGTTTTCATCATTTCAATCACAGAAAGCTTTGAAACTTGTTTACATTCCTCGCAGCCATTTTCTTCAGCCTCATCTCGCAAAATTTGATTTTGCTTGGACAATTCCTTCTCAATAAGAATTAATGCCTTCGGAGTTGCTTTTACAGCCAGTATCGTTGCAGTAACCATTCCAGTAATGCCTATTCCGGTTAAAATCTCCGGACTATGCTTTTTTATTGTTATTTTCATCCCTTTGGCAATAGCGCCAAAATTTAAATTTCCCATATGTTCTCCTTTCTGAAAAATAAAGAGTCCCTAATCAAGACTCCTCTTCATTTTTTTCGGCAAGCGCTTCACTTACTTTTTCCTCTATTTTCTCATCCATTTTCTGTTCATTAACCCAATCTGTCACGAGCGAAGCTCCCAACCCGATTAAAGTCGCTGTAAATCCGATCAGTTTTATCAATTTCTCTTTTTTCATAAAGCAACATCCTCCTTTCATAAAATAACATGTGTTTTTTGCGCAGCCCTCAATATTCCCACTCCAACATATTCTATAAAACCTTGTCAAGCTAAATAATAATTTTCGCTAAATATCTCGCCTGTCAAACACAGTTTCCCATCGTTCTTTTGGCATTGGCTTCATTTTCAACGCCCACATAATCTGACGGACTGTTACCGTTGGGTATAAACCGTCTGTACACTTTCCTGCCCGCTCATCAAAATACTCCTTAAACTTTGGATGTAAATATAAATCATCTGTCAGCCACGGATCTACCTCACTCCACCAAGTAACTTTTTTCTCAGAATCAAAACGCTGCTGTATCACCGCAAGCCCTTTATCTCCTATTTGAAACAGAGTGCATTTGTCATAAACAGGATGTCTGCAAATATAAAGTTTTCCATACAGCGACAAATAAATTGCCGGCTTCTCATAATGATACCGCATACTTTTCTCCTAAACCAAAAATAGAATCCCTATTTAGGACTCCTCCTCGAAATTTTTAAACTCACCTTTATGAAATCCCTGAGTAATTCCCAGGATAACTCCTCCCAAGACACAAACAGATAATGTTGCAACCGAACCTATCACAAAACCTTTCATACATCCTTTATAGTGCATTTCATTGCCAAATCTGTACAATGCCTTTAAAGTATTCTTGCTCTTTTCAATTTGATAATCAAACATCATAAAAATATCTCCTTTCGTTTTTATTTCCGTAACATCTCCTACGAAAAATGTGTAAAAAAGAAAAGCTCATGCCCAATCTTGACATAAGCTTATTCTCCTAATCCTTTTAATCGTCAAACAATTTTCTTTGTAGGTCTGAAACGACTGAATAATCCCCTAAATGTTGTGGAAGTAAATGTTCCACTTTCCTCGAACTTAAATCCCTTTCGCATCCATATTGCATAAAACAACAATGGCAATATTAAACCTGCAGTTTCCATTCCAAGCTTGAAATATCGATCTTTTACCTGTTCCGCAAACTGTTCACGTTTAAACATCTGTTCCTGTTCATTGGCAAAACGCTTCTCTTCCGTTTCCCTTCTGCATCTTGCATCCTCAATTCTCAGCTTATACAAAGCAGTCAGATTATCAACCGCCATTGAATGTTCTTTACTTCCAAATTCCAAAGAAGACAAAGCCTCGAATTCTCCTTTAATTTCTTCTTCCAACAACTCTCTGATTTCCTTCATTTCAATCTCCTTTCCATAAAATCAATCTACAGTTCCATAAAAGGCCTTGCGATTAATGCGGAAACAGCAAGTTTATATTTTTTCAAATATCACAATAACATGTTTTTCCGTCGCCTGCGTACGGATTATTTTCTCTCTTTATTCAGAAGCCAGAAAAATCTTCTATATCGATCATAATAAGTATCCTTAGAACATGGAATTTCTAACTTAGCTTTAAGATAATCATAGGATATCCCTTCTGTTACCCCTTTTAAAATATAATCTGCCAACTCCACATCAGCAATCTTTGCTGTTTTCTCAATCAGTTCCATTCGATCTGAATAAAACGCTTTTGCTTCCGCACATTTGGCTGTCGGATCACTATGTATATTCTGTTTAACAAACAACTCTAAATCAGCAGGCCTCTTGCTCAGCCCATCCAATGATGCATATGCGTTTTTCCATACTTGATACTGTAAACAAAAATGCTTTAACTCATAATAACGATGCCGTTCGATCCAATATTTATTTTTCTTTGATAATTCAGGCCGTAATTTCATTCCCATCTAGCGTTTCTCTCCTTTCCAAAAATAACCTGTTTCTTCATAAAGCAGTTTTGGCGAAATATAATAATTGATTCGCCCATACCTTGAATCCATCTCTTCAATTTTAGTTATAAGCTTCCCGTTCCTTGTTGCCTTTCCAATCGGCAGCCATCCAGATATGATCCCTGCTCTTACCCATGATGCATCCTTTTGATACACCCTTGCTGCTACTGCCACTGGAACAGATCCTCCTGCAAATGTAATTTCACTTTCCATAATCCTTTTCTCCTTTCAACTGCTATTCTAAAATAGCAACTGCTTTTTGTTAAAACAAAGTCGGTGGAAAAATTGGCAAAAAAAAAGGGCTAAGATTTTTATCTCAGTCCTCATTATTAAAACCCTGGTGTGGACACCATTCCCTACATTTCGGATATGAAGGGAATCCGCACACTACACATAAATTGCAATGCCGTTTCTCCTCTTCGGGATACTCACGATATTCTACATGATGTTTAAACTCATCGTCTTTGTTATCAGGAAGTTCGTACACATCAAACTTAATCAAAAATTACATTCTCCTTTCACTATGGCAACATACCCGCAAAAGTTTAAAGGGTTTGCTACAACCCTTTAAACCGCGCAAAGAGGAACTATGATATCAGTATCCTATACTTCTCCATAAGCTTATTGATAATCGGTTCTTCTGCATCTGCCGTAATCTCATATACCACCTTTTTCTTTGTAGTTTCCGTAATGTTTACCACAAAAGGCACATGTTCAGAATACAACAGTTTTAAACAAATATCAAGTTGCTTCGGATTCTTTGCCAGAAAAGACTTCATGACATCGTTACCTCCTTTCATTATAGAGGATGCGATTTTTGCGCCTTCCATCTCATCATGGTCATTTCGCATGGAAAATCTTCATATCCAAGTGTATCAGGGGTTATAAGCCCTTCTAATACACCGCGAATAATCTCCGCTTCATATTGTTTATATGGATATATAAAATTTGGCAATTCTCTATGTACTGCGCCACATGCAATACACCTAAGTCTCCTAATGCAAATCCGTTCTGTACTACGCCCTTTTGTACGCACTATTCTTTGAACATTGTCATACCGTTTCAAATTCCCGCCGCATTTTGGACATGATAATTGTTCCCCTCTAACCATAATCCCCTCATTATAATCTTCTCATTAAACCTAGATTAGAAAACAACTCATATATAGGAATTGACAATTCCTACACTATCATATATGATTACAAAAAATAAATCAATGTCGTATATGGAAGTATATTGTATTTTATTATCGAAAGGAGAACTATTATGTTGATAAAATGTCCTGAATGCGATTTACAGGTAAGCGACAAAGCATTAGCCTGTCCCCACTGCGGATATCCAATGAAGGCTAATTCCGACAAAAAAAAGCCTCGCAAAAAAAATAATAAACGAAAACGGCTTCCAAACGGATTTGGTCAAATAAGCGAAATTAAAAACCGTAACCTTAGAAAACCCTTTCGTGCAATGATAACAGTTGGTAAAACAGAAAAAGGAAGACCAATCTGCAAACCATTAAAACCAGAATCTTATTTTCCGACTTATAATGATGCCTATTCTGCTCTTGTTGAGTATAACAAAAACCCTTACGATTTAGAACCATCCATAACAGTAAAAGAATTGTATGAAAGATGGAGCAAAGCGTATTTTAAAACATTAAAATCAAATTCCAGTATCCGCACAATTACATCGGCCTGGTCATATTGCTCCTCAATATATAACATGAGAGCTTCAGATTTACGCGCACGCCACATAAAAGGGTGCATGGATAATGGAACAGCAATTATAAAAGGAAAAGAACAGCATCCAACCGCTGGCACCAAAGCAAGAATAAAATCCATGTTCAATTTAATGCTTGATTATGCCTTAGAATACGAAATAGCAGACAAAAATTATGCTCGCACATTTCATGTATCTGATGAAATAATAAAAGAAAATGAAAATACAAAAAGAGGACATATTCCATTTACAGAAAGAGAAATATCTTTACTATGGGAACAAGTTGATAATATTCCATATGTAGATGTAATATTAATACAATGTTATTCAGGATGGCGGCCTCAAGAACTTGGCCTGTTAAAAATGGAGAATATAAATCTAGAAAAGCAAACATTTACTGGCGGAATGAAAACAGAAGCAGGCACAAACCGCACAGTTCCAATACATTCAAAGATACGTCATCTTGTAGAAAGAAAATATAAAGAAGCAATAGAACTTAAAAGCGAATATCTTATAAATTGTACAGACGCCTCCACACATAGAAGCAGTATCAAATTTACATATGATAAATACCAGAAAAGATTTAATAAAATCCGAGATCAATTAAAATTAAATTCACTGCACAGAGCTCATGACGGCAGAATGCATTTTATTACCACTGCCAAGAAATATGGCGTTGACGAATATGCTATCAAATATATGGTTGGACATTCCATCTCAGATATTACTGAAAAAGTATATACAAAAAGAGAAATTGACTGGCTTAAATCTGAAATTGAAAAAATAAAATAACATGTTATTAGTGTAGGAATACAATTATAGGAGTAGTGTAGGAATAATACAGAAACTATCTGCATTTTTCCATTTCTCACTACTCCTATATACTTTAAAAACTATTATTTTATAGCATTCCTTAGAATTTGCCAGCCTTAGCGGCTTCTTCTATAGAAACGTGAAGCTCCGCAAACACGTCATGATATTCAAAAAATATAGGTATAATGCAGAAATCTCCTACACTTTACCTCCTCTTACTACATCTTATTAGCCAAAATTATTTTTGTAATGGCTCTTCATTCAATAACTTTAATTTATGATACTGCACTGAACTGATCCCTAATACAACTCCAAGAAAAGTATCAACAGCTGTAATTGTTCCCACAACCTGCTCCCCATAAGAAAGCCCCCAAATACCCGCAAGGGCAAAATATAAAGTGCCCGCTGCAGGCAAAAAATATTGTGCAATCCATTTTAAAACATCGTACATTTTACTGCTCATATTCATAAAAAGTCCTCCTTCACATTCCAATCTTTTTAAAAAGAAATCCAATCACAATGCCTACAACCGCCGTTACTGCATAACTTACCATCTTACGCCACATTTCACCATCTCTTGATTCCAAAATCTCAAGGCGCTTTCCCTGCTGTAACTGTTCCTTCAGCATACTTTCCATATTAAGAGCCAGCTTTTCAATAGAGGTATTCAGAGTTTCCACACGTTTCGTATACTCTTCCAAAAGCTCAATACGTTTATTCTGTCTGTTATTTTCATCATCAATTCTCCGGCAGAATTCTTCATGCTCTACCCTCGTAATAAATGAATCCATTACTCAACCTCCAATCTTTAAGTCACAGGATTTTGATAAGCCTTGCCTGTAATCTCCTCATACTCTTCCTCTGTTATCCATCGGCCAACTGCTAAATGAATACGGTTTTCGTTCCAAAAATTTTCTTCAAAATATTTCCTGACCTTCTCAAAATTCTTACTGTGTTCCAATATCATCACCTCTTCCAGAAAATATAATGGGGTTTTTCCTCTCCAAACAGCCAAAATCTTAAATAATCATCCAGAACAACAGCCGCCAGAGACAGAGTAAACCACACAACAGCAAACGGCAGACAAATCTGGCCAAACAGATTAAACGGAACATGCGAATAATCCCATACATCCCATTTCAGCCATAAATTAATAACACATCCAACTGCAAACTCCAAAACTGTAACAATGACTGCTCCAATCAACCCTTGTCTCCATAACGGCATATCCCATGCAAACAACTCATTAATCAAGCCGATCACAACGAAACAGACGCCGCCAAGAAAAAACATAGACCAATGACTGTAGCCCCGCCACAAAAGCTCAATAACAACATACAAAAATCCCCCCACAAAAACCAAAACGCCATGTTTAAACAAATGATGAAGCATTCTGGATATTCCCCCCCCTATCTAAAAGGCAATCACAACAGCATTTAACTCCTCCATATTGGAAGCTTCTCTAATCCTCACTTCCATAGACTGCTGTTTCGACACAAGCGGTCTTACAACTGTCTCAATTTCAAAAGCCAGCTGCCGCAATTGTTCCACCGTCCAATCATAAGTACAAGGTTCGCCTGTAGCATTCCATGAAACCTGATATGGCACGCCTGTCTGTTCAGCCATCTGCGCAGTCATAATCATACTTGCAAGATACTGCTGTTTCTCGCTAGTAATGCTATACTCCTTTTCCTCCCCATGACAGGAAGAAGTAATTGTATGAGTTTCCAGATAACGGGCAAGACCCCTTTTCGTTTCCGCAATCCTCTCTGCTTTCGCCTCTTCCAAAGCGCTCATATACTGCTCATTTAACAAAGTCTGATATCTTTCCTCATCGAAAACCCAGGATCCATCTTCATATCTATAACATATCTTTTCCGTTTCAGACGCCAATGTATCAGGCAGATTCGATACCTCGACCGAATTTTCAATATCGCCTATCGAACTCCATCTTCCTGTAAAATAACCATTGCTGTCCACTTGCGCTAACATTTCCACTCCTCCTTTCTATGGCAAATTAATCTTAACGGCTTCCTCAAAAAGCTGTTTTGCCTCTTCATCGCTATTAATAGCTTCATCCCAAAAAGTAATATCATCAAAAAGCATTGATTCACTCGTTTTTCTTTCATCTAAAGTTAACCCAAGAAACAAAACAGTATCCTCACTTGAAAGAAAATCGAGAATAGACATACGACATTCTGTTTCAGAAACAGGAACTTTTCCATGTTTTCCAAATCGTTTTCCTATATTTACAGAATAATCATCTGTAACTCTCATTCCATTCACAAATCGTTCGATACCCTCATCCGTAAAAGACAACGCCACATGCATCCACGCTTTGTCAGACCTCCACAAAACTTTAGCTATGGATTCATTCTGCCCTTCCGTCAAATAAGAATTATTCCTTTTCCTACTGTAAGTGTTCCAAAAAGCTTCATCATATGTTACACACAAATCGGCTGAAACTGATAAATGCGCAGTATAATCAACATATTCCGCATTCATGCGTTCCCCCTCAATATCAAAATAATGTCTTTTATGATCCCCCAAAAACGCTAACAATCCGCTCCCATAAGCTGTTGTATCAAGAGAAAAGAACTTTACCCAAAATGATAACGCTGCTCCCTTTTTCAGAGTCCGCCCCCGAAAACAATTACTGATCTTATTATGATTAATCGCATCCGTAACAAGAAAAAACTTTTTATACTGACCATGAGTATTTGTAAGCGCCGCCTGTCCTTTAGAACATATTTCCTGATGATCGTTGTAATCATATTCCCTCATATATGTGCTGTCGTGACTGTCGATTTTAATTACATTTCCCCTAATTTCATCAATATAATTATTCTCAAGAGGTTTATTATTTTTAATTGACTGAGAATATTCAAAAGTATACACTTCTCTGTCATCAGGCACACTCTGCATTACTTGCTCAGTCAGCGCCCCTTCTCTAGAACCAATTAAAACTTCATTAGAAGCAGACGCGTCTACAATCTCCTCAATTCCCACATTGCTGATCTTTGTTTTTTCCAACAAAGCAGATATTTTCATACTATCAAACTCTGCGTCAGACAACATGGGAGCTGGGGCATTTTCCATAGCTAAACAGATATTATTCCGTATAGACTCATCAGATCTCAACACTTCAATTTTTTCCATCATCCATTACCTCTCTTACTAATAGTTATTCCTGCATTAGTATAAGTCATATTATAATAATATGATTTTTCCATTTTATTGAGGGCCCGAATCGTTTTTACTGAGCCATTTGAGTCAGTAATAACAAAATAATCTGGCGAACATGCTATTCCACGAAATAAATCTGATCTGGATTCAGTATTATCAACCATGATCAAATAAGTCTTGTCTAATAATAAAATATCTGTCAATTTAACATAAACATAGGTTTCACTATTAGAATTAATGCCTGTTACATTCCCAATCGCATAAATAGAAAAATCTTCTTTAGGCAATGTATAACTTACTTGAGAGCCGTCACTGAAGTACACAATATAATTCGATCCCGAAATAACAGAATTTATTACATGTTTATAAGCCAAAGCTTTTGCTGCTCCGCCTACAGATTCCGACGCAGCATATTTCGTATTAGATGGAAGAGCTCCAACACTTTGAGCATTTAAATTATTTACCTTATTAACAAATTCCTCAAGTTTACTGGCTGTTGTATCCAATTTCTGTTTATCAAACTCACCAACGAACATCCACTCAGCTCCTTCAGCAGGAACAGAAGAATTATCCTTTTTCGCTATAAAAACTTTGTTATTGTAAGAGACAAGATCCAACCTTTTATAAATACCGCCTCGAACATACTCGCCTTTTGGTACAATCGCCACTCTTCCGGCCACCGCCATACTAAGCCACCTCCCAATTTAAATCGCCATCACTATTCACATAAAAAGAATAACTGCTGTTATCTGTATAAATCAGATTTCCATCATTATCCACGCCAAATTCGGCTAATCCCAACTTTAGGTTAATATCTTTTAACAATTCATCTGACTGCTTTGCAACCTCTAACGCTCTTACCACGCTCGCTGCCGCCGTTGTCTCACTGGCCTTCGCATTCGTCTCTGATGTTTTCGCTTTCGTCTCCGATGTTTTCGCTGCCGTTTCAGAGGTCGTAGCTGCCGTCGAACTGGCATTCGCAAGCATCTCTCACGATTTCGCATTAATCTCTGACGCGTTCGCAGAGATTT
>CAMWXM010000026.1 GCA_947178195.1 uncultured Ruminococcus sp. | reverse complement strand
GTTATATATAATAAAACTTGATTTTAATCATTCTGTTAGTATTTAAGGCAGCGCTACACAAAAAATTGTGTAGCGCTGCCTTAATTATTTCAAAATTTCCAAAGCCTTTTTAAGCTGGGGATCATTTTGTGGATCAGGATCGCTTATATCAGTATTTTCAGGAAGCTCCACTTCAAAATCAGGAGCAAGTCCTATTTCGTGATAGCATTCCGATTTAGCAGTTTTATATTTTGCCACAGTAATTCTGAGTCCGCCGCCGTTAGTAAGTCCGATCACATTTTGCATGATACCCTTGCCAAACGTATTTTTTCCCACAAGCTTTGCCTTATTAAAATCCCTGAGCGCAGAGGAAAACAGCTCCGCAGCGCTTGCGGTATTCTCATTTACCAGAACTACCATCGGCAAATCAAGTTCATTTGCATCCGAACTGCATATTATTTCTGTATGCCCGTCCTTAAATTCAGCAGAAGCCACCTCTCCTTCCGGCAAAAGCGGATCAAGACATGCCTCACAGACCGAAACCTGTCCCCCACCATTATTTCTCAGGTCGAAAATCAAACTTTCTGCCCCCTCAGAAAGAGCCTTATTAAGAGCGTCCTCATATTGCTGCATAGTCACTTCCTTAAAAGAATTAATTTTTATATATGCTGCTTTATTTTCAAGCATATCATATTCCACTGTAATTGATTCTATAACTTTTCTTTTAAGGGTACGCTCTAATTCTGAATTTTCACGTTTCAGCGTAAGGGTAACATCAGTGTCCTCCTTGCCCTTTATAAGGCTTACCAATTCGTTTATATCCATATTTTCAGTATCTGCCCCATTAACTTTGATAATAAGGTCGCCAAGCTGCACATCAGATTCAGCCGCTGGGGAATCATCAGAAATTTCCGTTATTTCAAATTCGCCGTTTTCAGTATACATTACGGTCACTCCTATTCCGATAAGAGAACCATTTGTGTTTTCAATTGCTGAATCAAAATCCACCGGAACCATATATTCAGCATAAGGATCCCCCAATCCGTCAACCATTCCCTTCAGAGCGTCGTCCATTAATTTTTCGTCGTCCACATCTTCATAAAAATATTCGTCTATGTAGTTTTTTACTTCATAATAATTTACAAGCTCCTTGTTGCTTTTTTCATATTTTCTTATTACAAAAGAGAAAACCAAAGCTGTCAAAATGCATGACATTGATGCTGTATATGCTATTATAGCTATAAATTTGCCTTTTTTCATTATTTTATCGCCTTCTCAATTTAATTCAAACACATTTTATTTAAATATATCTACTTAAACATAAAAGGAGCAGAATTTAAGTTCTGCCCCAAAAAATGTCATTAGTAAAGATAGCTTGCCGGGTCAACAGTAGAACCGTTTACTCTTACTTCAAAGTGAAGGTGAGCACCTGTCGACCAGCCAGTTGAACCTGCTGTAGCAACTGCTTCGCCTCTGGATACGTATTGTCCTACCGATACATTTACAGAGGAGCAATGTCCATACAATGTAGTTACGCCGTCTCCGTGGTCTATCATAAGATAGTTGCCAAAGCCTCCGTTACAACCGCAGCTGGAATCTTTACCATAATTGTGTGAACAGCCTGTCATAGCAAGTATTACCGTACCGCTCTCAGCAGCCACTACGGTTGCGCCCATAGTATTTCCGTTCGAAATATCCATACCATTATGGAAAGAACCCCATCTTGAACCATATTCACTTGAAACAGCATAAACTCCCGAAACAGGCCATGTCATAGAACCGCTGAATCCGCCGCCTGAATTATCAGGCTCGTCCGGATCATTATAATCGTTGCCGTCATCAGGGTCGTCCGGTTCATTATAATCATCGCCGTTGTTGTAATCGTTGCTGCTGCTACCGCCGCCTGTACTGCCGCTGCTCGAATTGCTACTCGAATTACTGTTACTTGAACTGCTGCTTGATGCAGCAGCAGCAGCTATCTGGTTAATCTTATCAATTTCGCTGTCCATTGCCCTATTATCAGCTTCATACTGATTTATATTGCTTTTAGCCGCATCTATCTTAGCCTGCTGAAGATCAATAAATTCCTCAGATTCCTGATAATCGGCATTTATCTCAGCAATAGCCTCTGTAAATTCATCCTTGTATTTATTCTGTTCCTTTAATTCCTTATTCAAATCGCTCTGAGCGATATCAAGCTGAATTTTTGCCTCTTCAAGCTGTTCCAGCTGAGTCATAAGAGAATCAATAAGCTCGCTGTCGTGCTTGGAGACCTGAGATATAAGCTCCATTTTTGAAAGCATATCATAGAAATCAGTAGCTCCCACCAAAGCAGACGCAAGGCTATCGTTGCCTGTAATATACATTGCCCTGAGACGTTCCTTGAACTGCTCCATACCAACATCAATATCGTCCTGCTTATCCTCTATATCTACTTTAAGCTGAGAGACCTTGTCCTTGGTATCCTTTATTTTATTATTGATACTGTCGATTTTCTGAACTACAATATCAAGATTTGCCGTCTGAACCTTCAGCTTCTGCTGTAAAATAGTCTGCTTATATTTTGCATTTGCAATATCGTTATCATAGCTGCTTATTTCCTTTTCAAGCTCTGCTATTTCGGCGTTGTTTGCAGCCATTTCGTCTTCAAGGTCGGAAATAGTTTTTGCCATAACCGTATTCCGGTCCTGATTATTCACATATGTAACACTTCCTGCCGCAACAAGAACGCATGTAAGCGCTGTTGCAATTTTAAACATTCTTATTTTATAATTTTTCATAGCTTTACCGCTTTTTACGGCATTCCACCTCCGTTATTCGTCAAAAAATTCTTGCGTATTGCCATCGACTTATACGTTAAGATGCTTTCTGGTACTTATAACGCTTCCCAGAGCGCCGATAAATCCTCCGGCTAAAATATATACTACAATAACCTTTAATGCAATATTCCCGAACGGGATAACGCTTCCCACGCCTATTACGTTCAGAAGATTAGCCTCTCCTGTCAGCAGGTCAACAAGTGCGTCATAGCATACCCAGGTTATGATAGTCGCCACCAAACCCGAAACAAAGCCGGTCACCATACCTTCCACAAAGAACGGAATACGTATAAATGAATTTGTTGCGCCAACATATTTCATAATGCTTATCTCATTTCTTCTTGCAAATACGCTGGCTTTTGTGGTATTGGAAATAATAACCATAGAAACGATAGCTAAAGCGATAATAATGGCTATTGCGACCCAGGTTATTATCTGCCTTATTTCAGATAAAATATTGACAAAGTCAATAGGCGCACGGACAGACATGATATAATTTGCGCCAGCGCTGTTTATTCCCTCGATAGCAGTTACCGTTTCCGTAGTAAGGGAAATATCCTTTATTCTTATCCTGTAAGAATCGGGTAAAGGATTTTCGTCCAGTGAGTCGAGCACCGGCGCATAATTTGCCATGCTTTCTTCAAGGGAATCAAGAGCTTCCTCCTTTGAATAAAAGGAAATATCGCCTATATTGTCTATCTGTTCAAGCTTTGACTGAACAGTTTCCGTCTCGGTCTCTGTTATATTAAGGTCAAGGAAAACAATGACCTCGTTTTTGTTTTCAATACCGCCGATTATAGAATTAAGATTCATAAACAAAAGCACTGAAAATCCCACAAGCAAAAGTGAAACAAGCAGAACGCAAAATGAAGCAAACGCCATCATTCTGTTTTTCCATATATTTTCTATTCCCTGCTTGGTCAGATATCTTACACCGCTAAGCTTCATTACTATTGCCTCCAATCACCTCGTCGAAGACAACCTCGCCGGAATTAATATTAATAATTCTTCCGCCAAAATGACGCACCAGGTCATGCTCGTGAGTTACCATAAGAATCGTAGTTCCGCATTCGTTGATACCCTTTAAAAGCTCAACGATTTCATAGGAAAGCTCAGGGTCAATATTTCCCGTAGGCTCATCGGCAATAATAAGCTGGGGGTCGTTTACAAGAGCACGTGCGATAGCCACACGCTGCTGCTCACCGCCCGAAAGCTGGTTTGGATAGGAATTAGCCTTTTCCTGAAGTCCCACAAGGCTTATAACATACGGAACTCTTTTTCTTATATATTTTCTTGGCGCATCTATAACTCTTAAAACGAAAGCAATATTTTCATATACAGTCATAGACGGAATAAGCCTGAAATCCTGGAATACAAATCCTATCGTGCGTCTGAATTCCGGGATTTTCTTTTTCCTCAGCCGGCTCAAATTATAGTCGTTCACCATAACAATACCGTTTGTTGCGTCGATTTCTTTTAGTATCAGCTTGATAAGGGTACTTTTACCTGCTCCGGAGGAGCCGACAACGAATGCAAAATCGCCATCGTTTATTCTCAGGCTTACATTGTTCAGTGCGTCTACGCCGGTTGAATAAGTTACCGAAACGTTTTTCAGTTCTACCAAAAGGACACCTTCTTTCCACCGCACTAACGCTGCGGTAAAGTCGTCTGAAAACTAACTCAGAATCAGAATTTCATAGGATTTGCTGAAAGATATTTTTTAACCATAAGGGCAATTTTAAAAATAATAGCGTGGTCAAATTCTCTCAAATCAAGTCCTGTAAGCTTCTTGATTTTCTCAAGACGATACACAAGAGTATTTCTGTGTACAAACAATTTTCTTGAAGTTTCCGAAACGTTCAGATTATTTTCAAAAAACTTCTGGATAGTAAACAGCGTTTCATGGTCAAGAGATTCGATGCTTCCTCTTTTGAAAACTTCATGAAGAAAGGTCTCACAAAGAGTTGTAGGCAGATGATAAATAAGCCTTGCGATACCCAGATTGTCATAGCTTACTATATTTTTATCAGTATCGAATACCTTTCCTACTTCAAGAGCCATCTGGGCTTCCTTAAATGAACGTGCAAGCTCCTTTACACCAATAACAGCCGTACCGATACCCACATTTACTCTTGTATAGAATTCGCTGCTAAGAGTATCCGCAATAGAGCGTGCAAGCTTTTCAAGATCGCTTGGCTCGACCGTATCCTTAATTTCCTTGACCAGTACGATATCGCTTTCGGTAATATTGAAAACGAAATCCTTATTTTTATCAGGAAACAGATTCTGTATCACATCATACGCAGATATATCATTTGAAGAAACTATCCGTATAAGGATAACCACCCTGCTGATCTCGGCGTTAAAATGCAGCTCTCTTGCCTTTATCACAATATCGCCGGGCAAAACGTTATCTAAAACAACATTTTTGATAAAATTGTTGCGGTCGTATTTTTCGTCATAATACTGTTTTATATTTGCAAGGCTTATTGCCAGAATACAGGCATGCTTAGCGGCGGTCTCGTCAACGCCTTCGACAAAAACGGCATATTCCGGCTTTACTCTTGAGCCAAATGGCTTATAGGTATAGCCGTCTCTTATAAAAATATCGTGGGAATCGCTGAGATCCAGTGAAACGAATTCGTTTGTAGTCCCTACCTTTGTAAGGTCGCTACATGCGATTATCGTTGCCGTTTCGTCGACAACACCTATTACAGCATTTATTGCTTCCTTCATCTGATGGACTAATCCCTGAAATAATCTGTTGGACATATAAAGATCCTTTCTGTTGTCTGGTTTTCATCGGTTTAAGCGATAATGCTTCTGCAAATACATCAATATATTACAAATTGTAACATATATTAATGAGGAAATTGTTAATAAATTGTGAACAATCAGCAAAAAAATAGCATTTCCACTAAAAAACCGCATAAAAATCGTCACAACTTATAAAAAGTTTATTTTTTTACCTTTAAATCCGGTATAAATCAATTTTTTAACGTTCTTGAATCAATTACCGAAAAAACAAAATCACATTTTTTCAGGACAATCTATCTTCATGATTGCGAGAGAATTTCTGAGTGTCTGAAGAACAGCCTTACAGATAATAAGCCTTGCCTTTTTAAGTTCAGCGCTTTCAGCATTTTTCACGCTGCACCCATCGTAAAATTTATGGAAAAGGGTAGCAAGCTCCACCGAATATTTAGTTATTTTTGAAGGGTCATAAGCCTTTGCTGCGCTGTCTATCTCGTTTGGAAAAGCGGCAAGTTGCCTTATAAGCTCGATTTCCTGTGGCTTGTCCAGTATGTCCAGCTCCACTGTCTTATGCTCCCCTGCTTCAAATCCTTCTGATTTAAGATTTGCAATAAGACTGCATATTCTTGCATGGGCATACTGTACATAATATACGGGATTCTGAGAGGATTTTTCCACTGCAAGATCAAGGTCAAAATCAAAATGGGAATCAGGCTCTCTCAGGTTAAAGAAAAATCTTGCAGCGTCGATGGGTATCTCGTCCAGAAGCGTTGAAAGAGTGATCGCCTTGCCAGAACGTTTTGAAAGCTTATATTTTTCGCCGTTTTTCACAAGATTTACCATCTGCATGATAACTATATCCAGCTTGTCCGGGTCAACTTCCAAAGCGGTAAGAGCCGCCTTCATTCTTGGGATATATCCGTGATGGTCAGCTCCGAAAATATCAATAGCCTTGTCAAAGCCTCTTGTAACAAGCTTGTTATAGTGATAGGCAATATCCGGTACAAAGTAAGTAACCACGCCGTTTGCCCTTATAAGGACCCTATCCTTTTCGTCTCCTAATTCAGAGGATTTAAACCAGAGCGCACCCTCCTGCTCATAGGTATATCCGCTTTTTTTCAGTTTTTCTATTATCTCCGATACCGAGCCGTCATTATGCAGAGTGCTTTCCTTAAACCAGTTGTCATAAGTAATGCGGTATTTGGAAAGGTCTCTTTCAAGACCGGCTATATTTTTCGGCAGTGCAAAATCAATAAGCGCTTTTTTCCGCATTTCCTCCGGCTCATTCATAAGAGAATCGCCCTTTTCGGTGTAGTATCTATAAGCATGCTCAATAATATCCATACCAAGATAAACGTCCTCGGGCATAGGGAAATTTTCAGTATCGGCATATATTTTTTCACATATCATGCCCACATCATCGCCGCATTCAGAAATGATTTTTTGTCCGCTGCCGCCACATATCTGAGTAAATCTGAGGTTTAAAGATTTACCGAATTTTTCTATCTGATTGCCCGCATCGTTCACATAAAATTCACGCTGAACCTCAAAGCCTGCCCAGCTCATTATCTCCGCAAGGCAGTCCCCTATTGCGCCACCTCTTGCATTACCGATATGCATAGGTCCGGTAGGGTTTGCGGAAACAAATTCCACAAGGACTTTCCTTCCATTTCCATATTGTGTTCTGCCGTAATCAGCGCCTTCAGCTATAACCGTGCTGACGATTTCAGAAAACCATCTTCTTCCCAAAAAGAAATTAATAAATCCCGGACCTGCTATCTCAGTCCTTTCAAAATAAGTTCCGTCAAGAACTGCCTGTTCGCAGATAAGACCGGCAATTTCCCTGGGCGACATTTTAAATACCTTAGCGCATACCATTGCGGTATTTACTGCAAAATCCCCATGACTTTTATCAGCCGGTATCTCAACCCTGAAATCCGGCAGCGGTTCAGCCGGCACTTTTTTATCCGCCACCAGTCTCCCCAGCGAATCAAGTATTATTTCTCTTATCTGTTCCGAAGCAATCTTTATTAAGTTTGCCATTAATAATAACCTTACCTTTCCTCGGGCATTTCCGAATCAAGCACGGCTTGCGGCTTTGCCCTAAATCTGCCTTAATTTTATGCTTTTTTTACATTTAAAATAATTTCGTTATCCGACATATAGCTTGCGTCAACGTCGATGGTATATTTCATATAAAGGTCTCCGCCGTCCTCTGAGAGCTCATTTTTTATGGCGCTTGTATAGATTCCTATGTTCATTGCGCCATAGGGTGTTTCATAGCGGCAGTGATGCTTTTTTCCTGTCTCGATAATAAGGTCGGAGTATGCCGTACCCTTTCTCATTATCGAAGCGTATCGGTTTTCAGTAACTGCTATTTCCGTTACCGAGCCTTTAAAGCCTGTGGCGTCGGAGTCCTCGTATGAAATATAAAATGTATCCTTATTTAAATAAAATTTTCCTTTTGTGATAAGCTCAGTTTCCGTTTTTTCATCATATACGGATTGTATGCTTTTCATATTTATTATTACATCATTTTCCAATTTCTAATCTCCTAAGCTGCAGCTGAATACTTTGCCTTCCACTGCGTGACCAAGAAAGTTTCCTGCATTTTCTTCAAACAGCTGAACGCTGTCGCTGACATAAAAAGTATTTTCACCCTTCTGGGTTCTGTCCGAGAGCATATCCTTTTCCAAAAGGCAGTTATATGCATATTTTGCCGCTTCTGCCCCCGATGAAATAAGTCTTACTCCCTCCCCCATTATGTCTGCTATTATATCCTTTATTACCGGATAGTGAGTACAGCCCAAAATAAGCGTATCTGCGCCCTCAGCCTTTATGGGTTCAAGGTATTCCTCAGCAGCAAGGATAGTTATCCTGTTATCTCTCTGGATATATCCGTTTTCAACAAGATGAACCAAAAGCGGACAGGCATTTCCAAAAACCTTTGCATGAGGATTTACGGCTTTTATCGCCTTTGCATAGCTTCCGCTGCGTATGGTTGCCGGAGTACCGATAACGCCTATCCTGCCGTTTCTGGTTGCGCTGCATGCAGCCTGAACAGCCGGCAGTATGACCCCGGTAAAGGGCATATCGGTTATAAATGGCTTAGAACCCACAACCGAGCTTACCGTGCCACAGGCGGCAATTATCATTTTTATATTATGCTTTCTTAAAAAATCCGCATCTTCCTTTGCGTATTTCATTACTGTTTCCCGGCTTCTGCTGCCGTAGGGCACTCTTGCGGTATCGCCGAAATAAATAATATTTTCATTGGGAAGCAGCTTATTAAGCTCTTTTACAGCGGTAAGTCCGCCTATACCCGAATCGAATACACCTATAGCATCGTTATTCATAATAGTAATCCTCCGGTCAGAATCTGTTTAAGGGTTTTTAATAATTTCTGTCGGCATTATCTATAGCCTGTTCCATAAGCTTATCGACAAGATAGCTGTAAGACATTCCCAGATTCTCCATAAGCTTAGGATACATGCTTATAGACGTAAATCCCGGCATGGTATTTATTTCATTGAGAATTATTTCGCCGTCCTCTTTAAGGAAGAAGTCCACTCTTGCCAGTCCCTTACAACCCATAGCCTTATATGCTTTTACGGCGATATCTCTTATTTCCTTTGAGCTTTCATCGGGAATCCTTGCCGGTATATGAAGCATTACCGAGTTGTTGATATATTTGGACTCGTAATCATAGAAATCATTGCTTTTGCCTATTTCACCCACAAATGATGCAAAAGGAGAATCATATCCGAAAACAGCCACTTCAAGCTCATGACCTTTGATAAATTCCTCAACGACCACCTTGTTATCATGAGTAAAGGCAAATTTCACAGCGTCTTTTAATGACTGCAAATCCTCTGCTTTATTTATACCTATTGAAGAGCCGCAGTTAGCTGGCTTTACAAAAAGTGGGAATCCCAGCGCACTTGCGATCTCTTTGCATTCTCTGTCAAGGTAATTGATGCTTCTGTGAGACAGCATTCTCCATTTTGCCGTCCTTATCCCATTATGATCAAGTATGGTATGGGTACAGGATTTATCCATGCACGCCGCCGACGCCAGCAGTCCGCAGCCTACATATGGTATTCTTGCCATATCAAGAAGTCCCTGTATCGTACCGTCCTCGCCGAATTTACCGTGAAGCACTGGGAATACCACATCTATTTTTTTCATGGTAGCCTCGCCGTTTTCAAGAATAACGATTCCCTTGTGAAGCGGGTCGGGAGAAATAATAGCAGAAGTACAGTCAGGGTCTTTTTCCCATCTTCCGCTTGCAATATTGCTGACGTCTCCCGGATAATAAAGCCAGCGACCTTTTTTTGTGATGCCGATATACGTGACATCATATTTATCCTTCGGGATATTTTTAATGACGTTGGTTGCGGACACAAGAGAAATATCGTGTTCACTTGACGCTCCTCCGAAAATAACTGCCGCTTTTATTTTTGACATATTTTCACTCCTTATCAGTTGGTCGGACAATAGCCCTGCAGATTTAAAAACCGCCGGAATAGCCAGATTTAAATTATGTATCACTATATTTTAACATATTCCACAAAAAACTTCAAGTATTTTTTTTACAAATCCATAAATTTTCTAAGATTTTTCATCTTTTCACCCTTTTATCAATATTTTTTTGCACAAAAACACATGTTTTTGCCTAAATACAGTCATAATATAAAAAGTCAAAGCCAAAAAGCATATATCAGCCTATACCAATATCAATATACGTATATGTATATTATATGTATATTATCGCAACATAAAAAAGATTTGCAGAAATTTGCGATTTTGTCTTGACATTGTAAAAAAAAAATGCTATAATATGTTTACCTCTGTTAGGGGTATATTTTTTTGTTATGAAATATTCCCTTATAAGAGGGAGGCAAACTATTTATTATTCCGCATGAAGCGGAAGAATTTCGTCAGGAGGTGCCGGTATGCGAGTAAAGGTGACTTTAGCTTGTACAGAATGCAAGCAGCGCAATTATTGTACGAAAAAGAATAAGAAGAATGATCCTGACAGACTTGAAATGAAAAAGCATTGCAAGTTCTGTAAGAAACATACTCTTCACAAAGAGACAAAGTAATGGAGGTCGGTTATGTCAGCAAGTAAAGATAAGACCTCGGATAAGTCCAAGAAAAAACAGAACAGAGTCGCTAAATGGTTCAAGGAGCTCAGAAGCGAATTTAAAAAGGTGGTATGGCCTTCAAAAAAGAAGGTTTTCAATAATACCTTTGTGGTTGTTGTGACTATGGTCATTTCAAGCGTATTTGTCGGAGCTCTGGATTTCGGTCTTTTAAAGCTCTTCAGCTATATTCTTAATCTTGGATAATGTGGACTTGAACATAAGGAGGATTTAACATGTCAGAAGCGGCTAAATGGTATGTGATTCACACATATTCCGGCTATGAAAACAAAGTGGCACAGAATATCGAAAGAGTTGTGGAAAACAGAAAGCTTCATGATCTTATCCTTGAAGTGAAGGTTCCCACGGAAAAGGTAACTGAAATTACCGACGGCAAAACTAGGGAAGTTGAAAGAAAAACTTATCCGAGCTATGTTTTGCTTAAAATGGTTTATACCGACGATTCATGGTATGTTGTCAGAAATACAAGAGGCGTTACGGGTTTTGTCGGTCCGGCGTCCGAGCCTACTCCCCTTTCAGAAGAAGAGGTAAAGGCTCTGGGAGTTGAAACCCCTTCGGAGATTCACGTAAACTTCAGCGAGGGCGATCAGGTTCAGGTATGCGGAACGTCTATGGACGGCTTTGTCGGAATAGTCCAGAAAATCGATCTCGACGCCGGAACAGTCGATGTGCTTGTGTCGATGTTCGGAAGAGATACTCAGGCAACACTGGCTTTAAATCAGATAAAACGGCTTGAGGATTGAAAAATCAAAGCAATTGCTTAAAAAGTGGGAGAGGTAAAATCTTGAATTATCTCGGTGTTACCACAATTATGGAGGTGCGAATAGCATGGCACAAAAAGTAGTAGGCTATATTAAGCTTCAGATCGCAGCAGGTAAGGCAACTCCTGCTCCGCCGGTTGGTCCTGCACTTGGTCAGCACGGCGTAAATATTATGGCATTTACAAAGGAATTTAATGAAAGAACAAAGAACGACATCGGTATGATAATTCCTGTTGTTATTACAGTATATGCAGACCGTTCATTCTCATTCATTACAAAAACTCCGCCGGCAGCAGTTCTTATCAAGAAGGCTTGCGGTATCGATACTGCTTCGGGCGAACCTAACAGAAACAAGGTTGCTAACATCACTAAGGAGCAGGTTCAGAAAATTGCAGAACAGAAAATGCCTGACCTGAATGCGGGTTCACTGGAGGCTGCAATGAGCATGATCGCCGGAACAGCTCGTTCTATGGGTATTGTAGTAGTTGATTAATATTTTATGAATATGAATCTTTTCATATTCTGACAATGGTGGGAGGAAAATTCCGCTAACCGGATCAAAAGCGTATAAAGCTGTCCGGTATTACCACTTTAAATGGAGGATATATAATGAAACACGGCAAGAAATATATGGACAGCCGTAAGGCTGTTGACAGCACTAAGCAGTATGATTCTGCTGAAGCCCTTGATTTAGTCTGCAAAAACGCAAAGGCTAAATTTGATGAAACAATCGAAGCTCATATTCGTCTGGGCGTTGACTCAAGACATGCTGACCAGCAGGTAAGAGGCGCAGTTGTTCTTCCTAACGGAACAGGTAAAAATGTAAGAGTATGCGTATTCTGTAAGGAAGACAAATATGATGCAGCTAAGGAAGCAGGCGCAGAATATGTAGGCGGTATGGATCTTGTTGATAAGATCACAAAAGAAAACTGGATGGATTTCGATGTTGTTGTCGCTTCCCCCGATATGATGGGACTCGTAGGTCGTCTCGGTAAGGTTTTAGGTCCGAGAGGTCTTATGCCAAACCCTAAGGCAGGTACAGTAACTCCTGATGTTGCAAAGGCTGTTACAGAGGCTAAGGCAGGTAAGATCGAATATCGTCTTGATAAAACAAACATTATTCACTGCCCTATCGGCAAGGCTTCTTTTGGCGCAGGTAAGCTTGATGAAAACTTCTCAACGCTTATGGAAGCTGTAGTTAAGGCTAAACCGGCAGCAGCTAAGGGTACTTACATCAAGTCATGTACCGTTACCTCGACAATGGGTGTTGGCGTTCCGGTAGCAACAACTAAATACGGTGCATAATAATAAAAACTATAAAAAAGCGGTTTTGATACCGCTTTTTTCATTTTCAAAATATGTTGAAATTTGTCGAATTATTTGTTATAATAATATGTAAGATTCATTAAAATGAAATACATAAAGGAGCAGAGCTTTTGAAAATTAAAATTAAATATATTGCCGCTATGTCGGCTGCCCTATCGGTTTTGGGTATAGGCATGATAAGCGCTTCTGCTGAGGAAGCTGTAAATTCAGAAATGATTCAAGACATAATAAGTATTGAAGCCTCAGAAAATAACCTGGATTCAGAAGCTGAGATTTTACATGAACAGAAAAATCCCAGTTGGAAAACAGATGAAAACGGCAAAAAATATTATTTTGACGAAACCGGAAATTATTTAACTGGTCATCAGATTATTGACGGCAAGGAATACTATTTTGCAGCAAATGGCGTTATGAAAAACGGCTGGTATACTATTGACAATGTAAGAATGTATTTTTCCCCCGAAACCGGAGAAAGGATCATTGGCTGGATAAATTATAACGGGAATAAATTTTATGCTGATGAAAGCGGAAAATACGAAGGTTTAAAAACAGTAAACGACAAGGATTATATTTTTGACTCCTATGGAATTCTCCAAAATGGCTGGGTAGAATATCAGGACAGCAAATATTATATTGATGAAAACGGAATTTATAAAGGTCAATGCAATATTGATGGAGTCGATTACTTATTTTCATCAAAGGGCAGGTTTAAAAGTGGCTGGCAGACTGTCAACGGCTTGCGTATCTTTTATGACTATGAAACGGCAATGCCTATTTACGGCTGGATAAATTATAACGGCTTTATATATTATTCCGATGAAAACAAGGGTAAAATAACCGGAGATTCGGTTATTGAGGATATTATATACAGATTTGATGAAAAGGGTTATCTTAAACTGGGTTTTCAAAAATTTAATGACGGAACAAGATATTATGATAATACCGGTAAAATGCTGTCCGGCTTTAATAAAATCGATTCTGATATATATTATTTTAATAGCAGTGGAATAATGCTGACCGATTGGCAGACGATTGAAAATAAAAAATATTATTTTGATGAAAATGGTAAAATGCTGACGGGATTTAACACTATAAAAGGAAAAAAATATTATTTTAATAATAATGGCATCATGCAGATTGGCTGGCAAAATATTAAAAATAATAAATATTATTTTGATAATAACGGTATTATGCAAACTGGCTGGCAGACAATCAAAAATAATAAATATTATTTTGATACAAACGGTATAATGAAAATCGGCTGGCAGAATATAAATGATAAAAAATATTATTTTAACAATAGTGGTGTAATGCAGACCGGCTGGCAAACTATTGAGGGAAAGAAATACTTTTTCAATAAAGATGGGGATATGTGCCCAAAAATATATAAGGTATTCGTCGGCGCAGGTCATGGCGGAGTTGATTCAGGAGCGGTCAAATATATTGTTGAAAAGGAATACACCCTGAAGGTCGCACGCATTGTTGCAGATATTTTATACTCTCACGGCGTTGAATATATGCTTTCACGAACTGCCGATATAGACACTACTATGGAAGGCAAACTGCAGCTTTGCAATAACTATAATCCCGATCTGGTTATCGACGTGCATTTTAACGCTGTAAACGGACATGGCTTTGAAGCCTATTATGCCCAGATAGGCGGTGTTTCAAAGGCTCTTGCCGAAAATATAAATAATGAAGTAAGTAAAATAATGTACAGCAACGGTATCAAAACCTGGGTTCTGAGCAATGGAAAAGACCGTTTTACACTTCACCGTGAAGGTATCGCTCCGGCAGTGCTTTGCGAGGGAGGATACGTTGATAATATAGATGATGCGGAATTCATTAAAAATAATTACAAAAAACTTGCTGAAGCTTATGCAAAGGGAGTTTTAAAAACCCTTGGAATAAAATATGATCCATAAATTAAGGGAGTAGTTATAAATTAACTACTCCCCTATTTTTATTTTATCTCAATATTTATATCACCTTTTAATTCAAACAGATATTTTCCGTCTTTATTTTCTTCAATGTCATCCCCGTTTACAACAGGCGAACCGTCCAGAACCTTAAAATTGTAATCTGACATTTCACCATAAAGAGTAAGATTCACATCTCCGCTTCCGGTTTGAATACTGCTGTTTCCTGTTATCATACCGGAAATCTGCATATCGTTTCTTTTATTATTGATTATAACAGAATTGCTCAGAAAATTGGTAAAAACCGAGTTTCCCGAAGTAAAATTTAAAGTAACATTTCCAGAATCAATATTCATAGCGTTAATATCACCGCTATCATTATTAATTTCAGTATAATTACAATTAAGATTTTTTATCTGATTATCACCATCTCCGCAATCAATATACACTCTTTCCGCCGTAAGATAATTAATTTTTGAGTTACCGAAGCCAACATTTATTTCAATATCTTTAAGACTTATTTTTGCAGGAATGTAAATTTCAATCAATCCATCACTGTTCCAATATCCCGGCAATAAAACAGTATGATACCATTTTTTTGTATCATATTTTAATGATAAGGTATTATTTGCCGTTGTATACTCCAAATAATCCTTAGTAATATTACGAGCAGATATGTAAAAATTTTCAACATCGTTTGAAGATATAATATTTACATCAGCAAGTGAAACATCTAAATCCAGATTAAAAATGCCATTTGCAGGAATATTAGCTTCAAAATCATTAAGCTCAAGATTTTTTTTATAATCCCCTACAGCCCCCATAGACAAGCCTACAATACATAAAATAACACCAAAAGCAAGAAAAATAGCGGGAATAATAATTCTGAGTTTCTTTTTTATGCTCATTTGCTAACGACCGCCTTTCCGCTTAAAAGAGTATTGAATATATTTATAAATTTAGTAATAGATGTTTTTATAACGAAAAAAATAAAATTAATTGCCGGAAGAAATAGCAGTATGGGAACGCTCATAAGTATAAGCGAAATGCCGATAAGTACGATTCCAACGGAAAGAAGATTTGATAAATACGGAAAGCTCATGCATAAAAGTGCAATACCGCAAACAGCCGATAATACAAGTGTACCTACAATAAACAATGCAAAAATAACAAGTGCCAGAAGGAAAAGAAAAATAATTCCGCCCCATACCGGAAAAAGAATAATGGTAAAAAAGCAAGACATTTTGCGCTGTGATGCGTCCATTTTATTCTGCGCTTTCTTGACATTATTTTTTGTAGCATTCATCATGCCTGAAAATGAATGAGGGTCATTGCTGATGATCCTGTCTGCAAGAGCTTTAGGATTTCCGAGACTTAATATTACATTCTGTTCATTTTCTGGACCAGCATCTGTAAAATATTTATCATAGTATCTTATTGCAGCATTACGTTCCTTTGCAGGCAGCGGCTGAAGATAGCGTTTCAAACGTGAAAGGTAATCATATTTTGTCATATCAGAAGTTTTGCTCCTCAAAAAGTTTCAAAAAATTATTGTAAAAACATTACCATTCAGGCTCTGCTTTCAACAAGCAGACAGCCTACGGTTATATATATTATACTCCATACAGCGAAAAAAGTCAACTTTTCATTAAGACGAAAAAACGAACTTTTTGAAAGTTCGTTTTTTCGTCTTATTCTCCGGCAATATTAATGGCAAAATAATATTTAACTGTTACACTGCTTTCATCTTCACCCCAATTTACCGAAACTTCTATATTATATTTTTTCCCCTTTTCAGCTGGCATAACAAGATTTGGCTGATTATCTATTAAGATATTAAAATCGCTGTCATAAACTGTATAATTCAAATTTCCGGTATACGATTTTTCACTATACGAAACAGCAATCTGATCCTCACTGTCAGGGACATAATCAATTTCGGGTATATTATCAGCATCAGTTATGGGAATAAAGGTTTCGATACTATCAGATTTATCATTTTTGTTATAGCTATACTTATAACCATCAATCTGCATGCGTTCCCTGCCATTTGTAATAATAACCTTTCCAATTACGCTATCGAGCGGATTTCCTCGTGTAAGCATCATAAATCCGCCTATAATAGTCATAATAGAACCGATCAAGATTATAATTTTTCTAATTCTTTCATCTTTTTTCATTTCATTGACTTTTCAAGTTCTGACAGATAGTAAGAAACAACATCTTTCATTGATTCGCAAAGACGAAGAGCTTCCTTTAACATTCTGACATATGTAATTTCTTCACCCTCATTAAGCGCAGTAAAAGCAAGAGTCATGTAATAACCGAAACGATGCAGTTCTGGAAGTATGTCCACATCTTCTGGATTTAAAAGGTCAGGATTATAAATATTCATTACATAATCCGAAAGCAATTGTACAAAAGTATCGAAAAACAACCCCTTATCATCATCTGAAAGCTCTTTTGTCATCGGAACTGCGCATTCAAAAACAGTTACCATCCAGCACATCTTTTTTATACTTTCCGTATAATCAAATTGTTCAGAATAGTCAAGTACAATCTTAGCAAAATCATAATGTGCCCCTGAAACCATTTCAAATTTTTCACGAATAAGTTTACTGCCCATTCTGCTGATTGGAACAGACATATCGGCGCCACATTTCATTGCAAGGTAAATTGCTTCTTCATATCCGTCGTTCCAACGATCAATAGAATTAATGAATTTTTGAATATCGTTTGATATATCTTTTCCCTCATGTTCCTTTTTGCAAATTTTCATTAAATCAATAAATTTACCTTTAACACCTGATTTTACTGCAAAAGCCGCAAATTGTTTACGTTCCAATGGATGCTCTAAATAATACTGACTCAAAAGGAAAAGAATAAGAGAAGTTTTATCATCGTCGCTTAATTCAAGTATTTTCTCATAGTATTTAATCGCAGTATCGTACTTTCTTGTTTTTCTTGTAAGATCACGAATAATATTTATAAATACTTTCAAATTCGCATAAGAAGTGTCGGAAATATCAATTTTTTTAAGATAATCTAAAGATTCCTCATATTTTCCAAGATTATTAGCACAATGTGCAGCATTTAGATATTCTATTTCCAAGCACTCTTCTGTTAAACCATCTAATACAC
>CAMWXM010000025.1 GCA_947178195.1 uncultured Ruminococcus sp. | reverse complement strand
GCTGTAAGTATGAGTTGTCTGGGAAATTTAATATGGTTTATATGCTGCGGTTTGTGGCAGGGGCTTTCATGGGCAGTGGCAGGAGTTTTATGGTGCATTACAATTATCGGTATTCCCATCGGACTGCAATGTTTTAAGTTTGCTTCCGTTGCCTTTTTGCCATTTGGAAAAGAAATACAATACGGCGGAGGCGTAGCGTCTCTTATAGCCAATATTTTCTGGCTTATTTTAAGCGGTATACCTTTAGCAATATTAAGCGCAGTAAACGGTTTGATATGGTGTTGTACCATTATTGGCATTCCCTTCGGACTGCAATGCTTCAAAATAGCAAAGCTTGCGCTTATGCCATTCGGAGCAACGATTTGCACACAGCAATGATATGTTAAGTTAAATAGACGTACATAAATGGTAATAAATAGGAGTGGTAGCTTTTGAAAAAGATTATTTCAGTATTATTGACAGTTGTTATGATGGCATTTATTTTTTCTGTCAATGTGGGAGCAGTTTCATTTACTCCTTCCTTCGAGATTCACAGTCAATCCGTTTATCTGATGAATCTTGATACAAAAGCGGTAGTTTACGAAAATAATGCCGATATGGAGCAGATGCCGGCTTCTCTTGTCAATATCATGACAGCTATAGTCGTTCTTGAAAATTGTAAGGACCCTGATAATGTCACAATTGAAGCAAACGATATGCTTTATGATGAATTTGACGAATACGACTATCCCGACGATTTAAGATACGCATCTATATGGCAGGGAGACACCCTTACCGTCACAGATTATTTATATTCCCTGATGCTTACATCGTCATGCGAAGCGGCTAATATACTTGCCGATTATTTTGGAAATAACAGCATAGAATCCTTTGTAGATAAAATGAATCAGAAAGCCGCTGAAATAGGTGCAGAGCACACCTTTTTTGCCAATCCTCATGGTCTATATGATCCCAAACAGGTCACTACCGCACGAGATATGGCATTGATTACACAGTACGCCCTTACTGTGCCGAAATTTGAAGAAATCGCAACGACCGAGGACTATGAGCTTACTCCGCTGAATGCTGGTCATAGTCACGAATCCGAATGGAAGATCAGTCACTCAAATACCATAATGAGCGCTGCAAGCGACTATTATCTTTACGGCGTAAAGGGCATCAAAACCGGAAATCTTCAGATAGGTGGACGAAATCTTGTCACAATGGGAAGTTCAAATGGCATCAAATATCTTCTTGTACTTCTGAACGCTCCTTTTTATAATGAGGACGGTGATTCAAGATATTATCATATTATAGATGGATATAATATTATGAAATGGGTATTTGATAATTTCAGTTACCAGGTGCTGCTTTCAAAGGATGAGGAAATTGCAGAAATAAAGGTTTCAGATTCTGACGGCAGCGGATATGTTCTTATCAAACCGGCAAAGGAGGTTTCAAGCCTATGGTATAACGATATTGATACTACATCGATTCAAAAGAATCCGGTTCTTGCCAAAGACGTTGTAGCTCCGGTAAAGAAAGGGCAGAAGCTTGGGGAAATCGAGCTTAAAATATCAGATGAGGTCATTTCTGTTGTGGATTTAGTTGCGGCAACTGATGTTAATCGTTCACTTTTAAAATTCAATCTTTCGATGACCAAAGACTTTTTTACCTCCAGATGGTTTATTCTGGCAATGGTGGCATCTGTTGGCCTTTCGGCGATTTATGCTGGACTTTGTATCTGGGCATTTACAGATTATAAAAAACGTGCAAAAGGCAGCTTTTCAAATAAAAAGATCGTTAAAAAGCTTTATGGTCATAACAACCGCAGAAGATAATACAACACATGACTTTTAAAAATATTCCTCATAAATAAAAAATATCCTGTCAAAGCAACAAAAATCAAGCTTTGACAGGATTTCTTAATGTTTCTTCTTTTTCTTTTTGACCGAAAAGCCGAAATCTCCCAGCTTTCTGCCGAGGGAAAAATATTCGCCGTGAGCGTATGCTGCAAGTCCACATTGCTGAAGGTTAAGCTTACCCTTGCTGTCCACATATTTTTCATCCACATTTACTCCGATTATTTCGGAAATGAACATATCATGACTGCCCAACGGTTTTATTTCCCGGACAATACATTCAATATTTACAGGGCATTCTTCAATAAGTGGGGCGTTGATTTTAGTAGCTTTTTCAGCGGTAATTCCGCATTTTTCAAATTTGTTTACTTTCAAACCTGTTTTAACTCCGCAGAAGTCAGCGACTCTGCACATTGCAGAAGTAGTTAAATTTATTACAAATTCACCTGATTCCTTTATAATATTATAAGAATACCGTGAGGGTCTTACCGAGATATATGTCATAGGCGGTTTAGTATTGATGATTCCTGTCCATGCTATTGTAAGTACATTAGGATTCTCGACCGTTCCGCAGGATACTAATGCAGGAGGCACAGGTGCTAAAAGTGCGCCGCCGTTCCAGAATATTTTTGACATAAAAAATTCTCCTTTAGGTTATTTAAAGTCATAAACAGGGCGCCTGTAATAGACGCCCTGTTTATTTATTTTTCAACAATACTACGATAAAGCTCGATATAAGTATCGGCAGAAGCCGACCAGTTAAAGTTTTCAGACATATCACGCTTTATAATTTTATTCCAGCCACGTTTATCAGAAAAGACCTCCTTAGCACGCAGACATGCGTCAAGCATATCATGTGCATTATATGTTTTGAATGTAAATCCGTTACCATTTTCGCCGCCGCAATCACGAACGGTATCTTTAAGTCCGCCTGTTTCACGAACGATAGGAATAGTTCCATACCTCATAGCTATCATCTGAGCGAGTCCGCATGGTTCACTCTGAGACGGCATAAGGAACATATCTGCTCCTGCGTAAATTTTTCTTGAAAGCTCAGGAATAAATCCAAGAGAAACGCTTACTCTATCGGGATAACGTGATTCCATTTCCTTGAAAAAGTCCTCATAAATTTTTTCACCGCTTCCGAGAATAGCAAATTTAAAGCCGGCTTTTATAAGGTCCTCAAAAACAAATCTTATAAGATCAACGCCCTTATGGGAAACAAATCTTGTAACGATACCGATAATAGGCTCTGTGCCTTCCTGAAGTCCCAGCTCCTCAAGAAGCTTTGACTTACAAGTCTTTTTACCGGTTATAGATTTTGCCGAATATTTTTTAGGAATAACTTCATCGTTTTCAGGGTTATAGCTGTCAACGTCAAGACCATTTAAAATGCCGGACAACTTGAACTGTTTTGTACGAAGTATTCTGTCCATGCCGTGAGAATACCACGGATCGAGAATTTCCCACGCATAGGTTGGGGATACGGTAGTGATCTTATCTGCCGTTTCAATAGCGCCCTTCATCATGTTTATTCCGCCGTCATATTCCAGAAGGCTCATATGATACATAGGAAGTCCCATTATTTCATTGAGTACCTCTCTGCCGTAGTTACCCTGATACTGAATATTATGAATTGTGAACACGGATTTTATATTTTCATATCCCTGCTGATATTTATAAAATACCTCATAATATACCGGTATCATAGCCGACTGCCAGTCGTTGCAGTTAATAACATCCGGTCTAAAGCTTATATATCTGAGCATTTCCAGAACTGCTCTGCTGTAAAATACAAATCTTTCGCAGTCGTCATAAAATCCGTAGATACCATCTCTGCCGAAGTAGTATTCATTATCAATAAAGTAATATGTTGCGCCGTTATAAATAGCGGTAAATATTCCGCAGTACTGCTTTCTCCATGAAACGTCTACAGTAATATTGGTTATAAAGGTCATTGACGCACGAAGCGTGGGATTTATCCCCTTATACAGGGGAAGCACGATTCGACAGTCATGGCCTTTATGGTTAATGGCAGCAGGCAGAGAGCCGATTACGTCTGCAAGTCCGCCGGAAGCAATAAACGGAGTTGCTTCGCTTGCTGCAAATAATATATTCAAGCGTTTTCACCTCTCAGTCTGTAAATCAGATTTTAGCGCCCTTGCCAATATAAAGCGGATGTGACGAAGAACCTGTAAGCACCTTGCCGTGACCGATCTCCACATTCTTATCGGTTATGACAGAATCAATGCTGCATTTATCGGCAACGCATGTATCCTGCATAAGAACGCTGTTTTTAACAACAGTATCTTTTCCGATTTTAACGCCTCTGAAAATAATACAGTTTTCGACCTTGCCTTCTATAACGCAGCCGTCAGCTATCAGTGAGTTTTTGACCGAAGCCTCTATGCCGTATTTTGCAGGACCGTTATCTCTTATTTTTGTATAAATAGGTGCGATTTTATTAAAAAGATTGTTTCTGTTTTCGGTATTCAGAAGAGCCATATTAGCTTCATAATATCCAATCATATTATCAATTTTTGAGAAATAATTTTTATGCTCATAAGCCATTATTTTATATTCGTCCTTACAAGCCTGGATAATATCCTTAGAAAGGCTGTAAAGACCACGGCTTACATTTGTAAGAACGATTTGCTTTAAGAACGCATAGCTTACAACAAACATGTTAAGGCATACGTTTGATTCTCCCGACATCTGAGGATTTATCATTATATCGTTTACTCTGCCGGTTTCGTCTGCTCCTACTACCATTGCATGAGCCTTTGCGCTGTCATAGTAGGTTTTTCCGGTCACGATAGTGATATCGGCCTTGGTTTCCTCATGATATTCCAGAACCTTTTTATAGTCGATGGTAGTAACGATATCACAGTCAGCCATAACGACATATTCAGCAGACGCATGCTCGATAAATTCCCACAATCCGCTTAAAGCGTCAAGTCTGCCCTTATAAATTCCGTTGTCAACATGGCTGAAAGGCGGCAGCAGATCGAGTCCACCATTTTTTCTTGAAAGATCCCATTCTCTTCCCGAGCCAATATGGTCAAGGAGCGAGCCGTAATTGGACTTTGTAATAACGCCGACCTTTGTTATTTTAGAGTTTACCATATTTGAAAGAGGGAAGTCGATAAGGCGGTATCTTCCGCCGAAGGGAATAGAACCCATTGTTCTTTTTTTAGTAAGATCGATAACTGCATTGTCATGCATGCTTGCAAATATAAGACCTAATACTTTATTTTTTGAAATCATTTTATTTATTCCTCCTTACACATTTTTTGAAATTATCTGCTTAGGAAGAACTTCTGCTCCCTCAGAAACGTCAACATTATGACCTACTACTGCGATACCCCATTCGTCACGGTTTTCAACGCTTTCCGGACTAAGACCAATTTTAGCGTTTTCATGAACAACGCAATCCTGTCCAACGATGGAATATTCAACTACTGCGCCGGATTTTATAACAGTGCCGGGCATTACTATACTGTAATTTACGGTTGCGCCTTCTTCAACGGTAGCACCTGCAAAAATAATCGAGAAATCCACCTTGCCGTTAATAGTGCTGCCTTCGGTTATCATGGAATTTTCTACCTCAGCCTTATCGCCGATATACTGCGGCGGCATATTGTCATTTCTGGAATAAACCTTCCAGTTCTGTTCATAAAGATCCAGAGGAACGCTTGGGCTGAGCAAGTCCATATTAGCTTCCCAGAGACTGTCAAGAGTACCTACGTCCTTCCAGTAGCCGTCAAAGGTATATGCAAAGAGTCTTTCGCCGTTATCAAGCATTGAAGGGATAATATCCTTACCGAAATCCTTTGAGCCGGTATCAGCATTTTCATTTTCAATAAGATACTGCTTCATTTTTTTCCAAGTGAACACATAAATACCCATTGATGCCAATGTTGACTTAGGATGCTTTGGCTTTTCGGCAAATTCCGTTACTCGGAAATCAGCTTCACAGGTCATGATACCTAATCTGGTAGCCTCTTCAAGAGATACCTGCTGAACGGCAATAGTAAGATCGGCATTATTTTTCTTGTGGAAATCCACCATTTTTGAGTAGTCCATTTTGTAGATATGGTCGCCGCCCAGTACTATAACATATTCAGGGTCGTATCTTTCAATAAAGCTCATATTCTGATATATAGCGTTAGCAGTACCCTCATACCAAGATGCACCCAAAGAAGTCTGATAAGGCGGAAGTACGTGGACACCGCCGTGAACTCTGTCCAGATCCCATGGCTGACCGTTTCCGATATAATCGTTTAATACCAGTGGCTGATACTGTGTCAGAACACCCACGGTGTCGATACCCGAGTTAATGCAGTTTGAAAGAGGGAAATCGATAATACGATATTTTCCGCCGTATGGTACGGCAGGCTTTGCCATATCCTGTGTCAGTGCGTAAAGTCTGCTTCCCTGACCGCCTGCAAGGAGCATAGCCACACATTCTTTTTTTATATACATCATGTCCTCCTGACCATTACTCACTGTTGGAGTAAATTTATTTTAAATTATTTTTTAACTTTTATAGCTTTAACAGGTTTTTCAGATTTTTTTGCTTTTTCAACGTAAACAGTTTTCTTAACTTTTGGTTTGATAACAGGCTTTAAATAAATAACCGAAAGGGGAGCAAGGTCAAGAGAAATACTGTCGTCGAAGCCGTGCATCATATAAGATGATGATGTGATTTTCTTTGCTGTCAGACCACTTCCGCCAAACTCAGGGTCGTCGGAATTGAATACTAATTCATATTCGCCTTCATAGGGAACGCCAATTTTATAATCCAATCTTTCCACTGGAACAAAATTACAGACTATTATGATTTCCTTTCCGTCGTCATCAAAGCGTCTGAAAGCGATAACGCTTTGCTTGTAATCATCGTTTGATATCCAGCTGAAGCCCTGCCAGGAATCATCGTTCTGCCACATAGGAGTATTTTCAAGATAGAATTTGTTCAGCTTTTCAGTAAACAGCTGAAGCTTTGCGTGACCGTCGTCTTCAAGGGCTTCCCAGTCAAGCTGCTTTTCAAAATTCCACTCGCAGGTCTGACCAAATTCCTGTCCCATAAACACAAGCTTTTTACCCGGATGCGCCATCATATATGCAAAGAACGCTCTATAGGAGTTGAGCTTCTGCTCATATGTTCCTGGCATTTTTTCAAGCATGGAGCATTTTCCGTGTACTACCTCGTCATGAGATATAGGAAGAATAAAGTTTTCCGAGAAACAATAGAAGAATGAGAAGGTAAGCTTATCGTGATTGAATGCTCTGTAGATAGGATCGAGAGACATATACTGGAGCATATCGTTCATCCAGCCCATGTTCCACTTAAAGTTGAAGCCGAGTCCGCCTATATCGGTAGGCTTTGTTACCATAGGCCATGCCGTTGATTCCTCTGCTATCATAAGTACATCGGGATGCTTCAGGAATACAGCTTCGTTAAGATGCTTTAAAAAGTCGATAGCTTCAAGATTTTCCTTGCCACCATAAATATTAGGACACCATTCGCCGTCACGTCGGTCGTAATCGAGATAGAGCATAGAGGCTACTGCGTCAACTCTGATGCCATCGATATGAAATTCTGTTATCCAGTAATTTGCACTTGAAATAAGGAATGAACATACCTCGCCCTTTCCGTAGTCGAAAACTCTTGTACCCCATGCTTTGTGCTCACGCTTTCTCTCATCGGTATACTCATAGCAACAGGTACCGTCAAATTCATAAAGACCGCATGCGTCCTTTGGGAAATGAGCGGGAACCCAGTCGAGAATAACGCCTATTCCTGCATTATGGAATTTATCTATCATTACTCTGAAGTCGTCGGGAGTGCCGAATCGTGAGGTAGGCGCATAATATCCCGTTACCTGATAACCCCATGAGCCGTCGAATGGAAATTCCGTCAGGGGCATAAGCTCGATATGAGTATAGGACATCTTTTTAAGATATGGTATGATTTTTTCCGCAAAGGTGATATAGGATAAATGAGTTCCATCATCGTTTAATATCCACGAACCCATGTGAGCCTCATAAATATTAACAGGACTTTTGTAAATGATTTTTTCTGATTTTTCCTGTTCCCATTTATTGTCTGTCCATGTATAATTTGATTCATAAATTTTAGAAGCGTTTCCCGGTCTTGTTTCAAAATGATTACCGTAAGGATCCGATTTAAGGAGGAATTTCCCCGCTTTGGTTTCTATACAGTATTTATAAGTCGAATATTGCTCCAGTTCCGGTATAAAGCATTCCCATATACCGTCAGCTATAAGTTCCATAACATTGGCAGTTTTATCCCAGCCGTTAAAATCACCGACAACTGAAACGCTTACTGCATTTGGCGCCCATAATCTGAAGCAATGGAACTGCTGATTATTTTTTTCGATTTTGTGAACACCGAAAAATTTATAAGCCTCGCTGTTTTTTCCCTGATAGTAAAGATACAAAGGGAACTTATAAGTTTCCGGCAGGTTATCCTTATTGTAATTTGCCATATATATAATCCTCCTTATTACATTTATTTTAACATTTTTTTGGATAGTATTCAAGCTTTTTTAGTAAATATAAATAAACTTCATGAATATTATATATTTTTTGTTGTGCATTTTAGTGCAATTTGCCAGTATCTAATGGTTATAATATATTATATTTGGACATACTAATTCTTTTGTCCATTAAAATGAAACAATTCTGATACAGATTATATGGATAAAGGTGCTTATTTCAAGAGGCTCTAAAGTCTTTTTACAAGCCTTGCGCATGTAACTGTAATATCGTCCGGAATTGCTGCGGACATAATTTTTTTTGAATATTCGTTTACGTTCTGTACCAGCTCGTCCTGTGGAATTTCAAGTTCAAGCTGCTCCTTGATATATGGGTAAGCTGCTTCGGGAACTCCGTCCGACATCATAACAAGAACATTTCCCTCTGTAAAATTACATTCCTTGGTGCAGGTATGTGGATTGTGGATTATGCCCACAGGATTGGAAGCAAGACTGAACATCATTACTGCGTTGTCATATTTTATAAGGGTTGCCGCAGCGCCTGATTTACACAGCACAAGCTCTCCGGTTTCAAGGTCTATCCTGGCAATATCAAGAGTGGCAAAGCTTTCCTCGTCTGATTTGGTAAGCATTACCGAATTTATCATTTTTACGGCGCATTCGCAGCTCATTCCCGAACGTATGAGCCTTTTGAAAAGCCGTGAGGTGATCTCCGAATCGAGCGCAGCCTGAGCGCCGCTGCCCATGCCGTCGGAAATGAAAATATAGGCATAGCCAAGACCGTCGGTAAAGTATCCGCATTTGTCTCCCGACGGAGTATCGTCCTTTGCGCTTGACTGATATTCCGAGTATATCAGCTCGTATCGTGTCATCTGATTAAATCTTATACGCATTTCTTCGGAGCAGGAGAACGGCTGTGAATATTCAAGCCTTACACAAAGCTCACGACTTAAAATTTCACACAGATCCTCAAGTTCCACAGCATTTTTTTCGTACATATAAATTTCTGCGATAAGATGATTTTCATTGGTGTAATAAACGATTGCGTTGTTGAATTTTATATCGTATTTATCAAGGGTACGGCAAAGAGTTCCGGTCATGCTTTTTGAGATATTAATATTCATTTTTGTTGAAAGAGAGGCAACAATATTTTCTGAGGCTTCCATTTGTGAGAACAAAAAATTTCTGTTTTCGTTAAGTTTTGCGGCAAGGGTTTTGCCAAGAGTCTCTTCACGGCGGCATTTATCAAATTCTTCTGATATTTCATTTCTTTTAATGCATTCAAATCCTGATGTAGGAATACTTATTTCGTTTATTTTACGGCTTTCAAATTTTTTAAATGCGGAATTGGTTCGCTCGAAATTTTTTTCCCAGCATTCAAGCTTGTTTCTGCATTTTCCGCAAACCCTTGTGCTTACTTCATCGCAGATGCTGTAGGGTTTGCTGCGGACGGCAAGTGCGGACATTATTTCCATTATATTTTTTCTTATATCGGTCAGTGATTTTGCCGCAAATTCCATTTCCTTTCCAGCAAATTCAGAGTTATCCCTCATAGCTCCGGCACAATATTTTCCGCCTGCCATAATAAATCTTTCCGGTAGAGTAAGAAAGATAATACCACCCAAAACGGCGTCCGCCTGAATGCAGAAGGAAACGTCATTCATTCCTGCAGCAAGCTGTCCCAGAAAATTAACTCCCGAAAAAACTGCTGTCAGTGTTATGCGGCTGTATTTATGAGCAAGTCCCGCCGCCAGACCCGCCGCTCCGAAAAAGGCAGCCTGAAGTCCGAACTCCGGACAGCTTATCAGCACTCCTGCCGCTGTCAGAACTCCACATATCACTCCACCGTAGCAGCCGAAAAAACGTCCGGCGCAGAGTATAGCAGTACACGCTATAACAATGCCGATATTGATTATAGATATGGAAATACCGCTTAATATTGATATGCAAAGAGTAAAGACCATTGCAAAGGAGATGATCGTTTTTCTGTCGGCACAGAGATGCTCGGGAGCAGAAAGTATTTCCAGAGCTTCCTTGAGAAAGTATGCGGATGCTCCGGCAGCAGCTGAGAATAAAAAATTTATTATTACCTGAATCGGCGACCCATCAACAATAAATCCAAAAACAGTACCTGCAAACGCCATACTGAAAAATGTCACAAAGGCTGAAATTTTTGAAGTGTTTTCATCTCTTATTATCCATTTTCCGGCAGCAATAAGAAAAAATGAACAGATAATAAATCCGTTTTCTTCAAATCCTCCCGATGAAAAATATGCAATAATGCCTCCTGCGGATGCCGCCAGTGCGCATAAAGGCGAACAGGCTCCCACAAAGGCGCATACAAGAGGCGCAGCAGTGATCCCGGCTGTGGAATAAGCAATAACCACTGAGCATAGAAAGATTCCCATAGGCAGCAGAATATTATTATACTTTCTGCTTTTTTCAACTATCATTTCTTTTAACATCATTTACACCTGCCATAAATATTTTTTGCATAGATTTCGGACGAAAATCTTATGTACTTAAATTATACAGGCGTTAAGATAAAATTAATGTCGCTTACAGGTATCAGCTTTTGAAACGCTTTCGGGAATTTTGTTTTTATATTATGATTTCTGGTATATTTGAGGCAGATCGTAAAAATTATTTGTAAGTTTTGTCCAATGCTCCATATCAAGCTGTTCGCATCTTGCGTTTTTATCAAGTCCGCTTTCGCCCAAGATAGTATAGATATCCTCCTTTGAGATGCTCAGTGCTGATGATAAAGAATTTGCAAGAGTTTTTCTGCGCTGGGCAAATGCGCCCTTGATAATTTTAAAATATAAGGCTTTGTCTTTTATTTTTTTACGGTATTCATAGTCGGGTTTTATCTGTATAACTGCCGAGTCTACTTTTGGCGAAGGCATGAAGCTTCCCCTTGATACCTGAAAAAGAGTCTGAGCCTTTCCGTAATAATTTACTGCAGCGGTTATTGCGCCGCAGTCTCTTGTGCCCATTTCTGCGCAGAGACGCTGGGCAGCCTCTTTCTGTACCATAACCGTTATCGCTTCTACCGGCAGCTCGTTTTCAAGCAGTAGCATTATGACAGGAGAGGTTATGTAATACGGAAGATTTGCACAGACTGCCGTTTTCAGTCCGTCAAATTCATTTTTGATAAGCTCGTTTAAGTCGATTTTCATAATATCTTTGTTTATTACTGTAAAATTATCAAATTCGCTCATCGTTTCATCAAGTACTGGAATAAGCCGTGGATCTATTTCAATCGCAGCTACTTTTTCCGCACGCTTTGCAAGCTCAGCCGAAAGAGTGCCGAAGCCTGTCCCTATCTCTATAATGCCATAGCCGCTCTGCGCTAGCCCATATTCTGCGATTTTAGGGCATACGGACGGATTTATTATAAAATTCTGTCCGAGACCTTTGGCAAATGTAAAACCATATTTTTCAGAAAGCTCTTTTATTACGCTTATGTTTGTGAGATTTTTCATAATGTTTTCTCCATTCAGGGGATTATTTTTATCATTTGTATTAATTTCAGATATTATACTTGCATAATCATTCCTTATGCATTATAATTATTTTATAGAAAAAAAATATTTTTATGAGGTGAATATTATTTATGAAAAGACGGGATAAAATAAACTATTATCTCGATATTGCCGAAGTCGTTCTTGAAAGAAGCACCTGCATAAGAAGAAATTTTGGCGCTATCGTAGTAAAAAATGATGAGATTATTTCTACGGGATATAACGGTGCGCCAAGAGGAAAGATCAATTGTTCCGATTACGGAAGCTGTGCCAGAGATGAAATGAACATTCCCAAAGGTCAGCGATATGAGCTGTGCCGCTCGGTTCATGCCGAACAGAATGCAATCATTTCAGCCTCAAGAGCCGACCTTATCGGCTCGGATATTTACCTTGCATGTCACGATGCAAAAACCGGGGAGATAGACGGCGAGATCGAGCCTTGCTCAATGTGTAAGAGATTTATTATAAATGCAGGTATTGAAAGGGTTATTGTTCGCAATACAAAGGATAATTATACGATTTTCATTGTGTCCGACTGGCTGGATAAAAATGAATTTGTCCAGGACGGAAATTATTAGTGTAATTATTATATCACACCGGTGGTATTACGTCAAATTTTTATGGAGTTGATAAATGGAAATCAAATATATACATGAGCCTACGGAGCTTCAGTGCGGACAGGCGGTGCTGGCGATGGCTCTTGATAAAACTGTAGATGAAATTATTGAATATCTGGGCAATGAAAGAGAAACTGATTTAAAGGAAATGAAAAGTACCTTCAGAAAATTCGGGATATACATATCTGATGAAAGGGTTCAGGTCAATGATAAAAGCCAGCTGCCTGGATTTTGCCTGTTAAGTCTTGAAACGCCGAGATGCTGGCATTGGTCGCTTTTTTTCGATGGTAAATTTTACGACCCAGAGCATGGGATAATGAATGATTTTCCCGTATCCGGACGGCGTTATTACTGGGAGCTGGAGCGCAGACAGATCACGTGAAGTGGAGAATAATTCTCAACCAAAAAAACTCCCTGTCGTTTAGTGACAGGGAGTTTCGTGAGGGGAACTATATTATTTTGAGGATTTAGTGAATTTAGCTGATTATCAATGCTACTGTAAAGCGTGAAAATTTAAGATAATCTATATTGTTTTCTTTAAATCAATCTATAACTATTTTTAAATATTAATTATAGGTAATATTGCCTATAGTTAAACGTGAGTTTTCATCATTAATTCTATCATACTTTTTCTTACTTGTCAAGAGAAATTTGTCGCAATTGTACAATTATTCCATAAAAATTAATTTGATAACAATTGATGGACATTATGTAAAACGTATAAACTATTTTAGTCTTATGAAGGGAGAATTAAAATGCATATCTGGATAATTATTTTAGTTTTGGTTTTGGGAGCGGCAGGAGCAGGATTGGCATATTTATGCGGCCGCTTCGGTCGGTTCAGCATTATTAAAAATATTTCAAAGGGAAGCAAAAAACGCCTTATAATTTTTTCTTTGATACCGATAGCCGTAATATTTGCGGTCATATGTATTACTATGAATTTTGTAAATGCGGTTATTTGTCTGCTGCATCTGGCTGCTTTCTGGCTTTTATCGGATCTGGTTTTTTTCATTATAAAAAAGTTGCGCAAAAAGGATTTTAAATATTATTATGCCGGTTTATCGGCTATATGCTCATCGGTGGTTTATTTAACTGTTGGTTGGTTTCTGCTCCATTGCGTAAGCCAGACCAACTATAACCTTACTACAGAAAAGTCTGTGGGAAGACTCAGGATAGCTCAGCTTGCCGATTCTCATGTAGGAACTTCATTCAGCGGAAAAGAATTCGGAGAATATTTAAGCAGAATAGAAAAGCAGAATCCGGACGTTCTGCTTATTACCGGAGATTTTGTAGACGATTCCACATCAAAGGAGGATATGCTTGACGCCTGTGCCGCTCTTGGGAACACGAATATAAAGTATGGCATTTATTATTGCTTTGGAAATCATGACAAGGGTTATTACAATAATGAAAGCCGTGGATACGATGGAAATGAACTGACAGAGCAGCTTGAAAAAAATAATGTAACGGTTTTGGAAGATGAATCGATTTTGATAGACGACCGCTTTTATATTGTGGGAAGAAAGGACCGCTCAGAAGAGCAGAATGGCAGCGGAAGGCTTACTACAGCAGATCTTTTAGAAGGTCTTGACAATAGCAAATACATAATAGTTATGGATCATCAGCCACACGAATTTGACGCTCAGGCGGAAACAGCGGCAGATCTGGTGCTTTCTGGACACACTCACGGAGGGCAGCTTATTCCTATTAACCGTGTAGGCGAGCTTATAGGCGAAAATGATCTGGCTTATGGAATCGAAAAAATAAACAATACAAATTTCATAGTAACCTCCGGTATTTCAGATTGGTCGATACAGTTTAAAACCGGCTGTAAATCGGAATATGTGATGATAGATGTGGGTTGATTTTTATGACAGACAGTATTTATAAGTTTGATTTTTTTATTCTTGATTTTATCCGAGATAGTTTTTCCTGTGGTTTTCTTGATAAGGTAATGCCTGTGATTACATATCTTGGCGAAGTAGGGTTTATCTGGATAGTATTTGCCGTTATTTTAATAATCAGGAAGAAGTACAGAAGATATGGTATTCTTATGCTTATCGCTATGCTTTTAGGGGTACTGATAGGAAACCTTGCATTGAAAAATATTATAATGCGTCCAAGACCATGCTGGCTGGAATCCGTACCGCTTCTTATTGAAAATCCGACTGATTATTCTTTCCCTTCAGGGCATACTTTGGCGTCCGTTATCGGTGCGATTATAATGACGGCTGCAAATTGGAAAAACGGATTTTTTGCTATACCGTTAGCCGCTATTATAGCTTTTTCAAGATTGTATCTTTATGTGCATTTTCCTACAGACATACTGGCTTCGGTTATCCTCGGAATGGTCATCAGCCTTACGATATTGTTTTTAGGCAAGAGGATAGGGCGGAACCATACAGATTCATAAATAAATTTGAAAATCTCTCCTGAAAAAATGGAGAGATTTTTATTTTAAAATGAATAAATCTCCATTGAGTGTAAAATAATAGTCATAGAGTGAATAAATTGCTCAGAATAAAAGGAGGAAATTTCAATGAATCTTAGTGAAAGTCAGACGAAAATTAATCTTATGAGATCGTTTGCCGGAGAAAGCCAGGCCCGAAACAGATATACATTAGCGGCGGAGACGGCGGCTTCAAAGAAGTTATACGTAATAGAATCTGTATTTAAGTTTACTGCTGAACAGGAGCTTGCGCATGCTAAAGTTTTTTATGATTTTTTAAAGGAACTGACCGGTGAAAATATTAAAGCGGACGGAGCTTATCCAGTGGACGTATACGACGATGTGCTAAAGCTTCTGCGGTCTGCCGAGCATAATGAAAATGAAGAATTTGACCCTGTTTATCCTGATTTTGCAGCCATTGCCAACAGCGAAGGATTTACAAATATCGGTGCAAAATTCAAAGCGATAGCGGAAATCGAAAAAACTCATGCTCAGAGATTCAAAGCCTTCGCCGACCTTATGGAACAGGAAAAATTATTCGTTTCTGATGTTGAGGAAGAGTGGATGTGCTTGAATTGTGGAAATATTGTCAGAAGCTCGGAAGCGCCTAAAGCCTGTCCAGTATGCAATCATGCGCAGGGATATTTTATCAGAGTTTCCCTTGCTCCATATACTTCAAAACAGGGAGGAAAAAATTAAATGGGAATAAGAGTAGAATATGTAAGAGGTTATGAAATACTTGATTCAAGAGGAAATCCTACGGTAAAATCAGAAGTCTTATTATCAGACGGAAGCGTTGGTATTGCAAGCGTTCCCTCAGGAGCGTCTACGGGCATTCACGAAGCCGTTGAACTGCGTGATAATGACAAGGATAGGTTTCTTGGAAACGGCGTTACAAAGGCTGTTAATAATGTAAATTCAGTGATACGAAAAGCAATGATAGACGCAAAAACCATTGACCAGGGCAGAATAGACAGTATGCTCTGTGAAATGGACGGTACCGAAAATAAATCTAATCTGGGCGCAAATGCCATTCTTGCGGTTTCGCTAGCTCTTGCAAAAGCTGCCGCTATTCATTACAAAATGCCGCTTTATAAATATATCGGCGGCGTTTCGGCGGATATTATGCCTGTTCCCATGATGAATATTTTAAACGGCGGAGCTCATGCTTCAAATAATATTGACATTCAGGAATTTATGATAATGCCTGTGGGAGCGTCTACCTTTTCAGAGGCTTTGCGTATCGGTACTGAGGTTTATCACCATCTTAAAAATGTGCTTCGTAAAAAGGGTCTTTCTGTTGCGGTAGGAGATGAAGGGGGATTTGCGCCTAATTTAAATAGTGACGAGGAGGCCGTCGAGTGTATTCTCGAAGCGATAGCACAAGCCGGATACGATACTGAAACGGTCAAGATAGCTCTTGATGCGGCAAGCAGCGAATGGTATCAGGACGGTAGCTATCATCTGCCCAAAAGGGGAGAGGTATATACCTCAGATGAGCTTATTTCATACTGGAACAGGCTTGTGGAAAAATACCCTATTATCTCTATTGAAGATCCTTTGGGAGAGGACGACTGGCAGGGGTGGACAAGGCTTACTTCATCATTGGGAAAGAAAATACAGCTTGTGGGAGACGATTTGTTTGTTACTGATACGAAGCGTCTTTCAAGAGGCATCAAGGAAAATGCAGCAAATGCAATTTTGATTAAATTCAACCAGATAGGAACTCTCACCGAAACTCTTGACGCTATAAAAATGGCTCGCTCAGCAGGCTATAGAGCCGTAATTTCTCACAGAAGCGGCGAAACAGAGGATACGACTATAGCTGATCTTGCGGTAGGTACTAATGCGGGACAAATCAAAACCGGCGCTCCCTGCCGTTCAGACAGAGTTTCAAAATATAACCGTCTGCTTAGAATCGGTGCTGAAAGCGGATTGACTAAATTTAATAAGCTGCAATAATATTGTAAAATGTTATAAAAATACCGTAAAAAACATTTGTACTGTTTTTTACGGTATTTTATTATTTTGTACCAAAAATTCTGTCGCCGGCATCGCCAAGACCGGGTATAATATATTTTTCCTCATTAAGACCCAGATCCTTAACGCCGCAATATATGTCAATATCAGGGTGTGCGGTCATAAGCTTGTCCAGTCCTTCAGGAGAAGCAATAATACACATAAACTTAATATTTTTAACTCCGTACTCTTTTATCTTGTCAATAGCATGAACTGCTGTAGAGCCGGTTGCAAGCATTGGGTCAATAGCAATTACGTCTCTTTCTGAAATATCCTCTGGAAGCTTGCAGTAGTACTGAACAGCGTTGTTTTCTCCGTCTCTGAATATGCCCAGATGTCCGATTTTAGCAGCCGGAACAAGGCTTGTTACACCTTCTATCATTCCCAGACCTGCCCTTAAAATAGGAACAATGGCAAGCTTTCTGCCGGAAATTATTTTTGTTTTTGCAACTGCAAGGGGAGTTGTTATTTCGACTTCTTTCAGCGGAAGGTCTCTTGTGGCCTCGTAGCATATAAGCATTGCCGTTTCAGAGGTCAGCTCACGAAATTCCTTAACCCCAGTATTCTTGTCTCTGAGTAATGAGATCTTATGCTGAATAAGCGGATGTTCAATTAAATGTAATCCTGCCATATTAGTTACTCCTTTAATTAATTATTGTTTTCAATATCTTCAATAAGTTCGATCCTTCTCTGGTGGCGGCCTCCCTCAAATTCGGTATTAAGAAAAACCTCCACGATTTCCATTGCAAGACCCGAACCTATCGCTCTTGCTCCCATGCACAGAATATTTGCGTTGTTATGCAAACGGGTGTATTTAGCAGAATAGGTCTCGCTGCAAAGGGCTGCACGAATACCCTTGAATTTATTTGCAGCCATAGACATTCCGATGCCTGTGCCGCATATC
>CAMWXM010000024.1 GCA_947178195.1 uncultured Ruminococcus sp. | reverse complement strand
ACTATGTATATATGTAATATACATATAATAACAGCAGGAGGGGTAACATGGAAAGATCAATTGAAACAAAGTGTCTGCATTTGGAAGAGGACGAGGATTGTATAAATCATTATGGAGCAATCAGTTATCCGATTTATCAGACAGCAACGTATGCACATGAGGGCGTTGGAATAAGTACGGGATATGACTATTCACGCCTGCAAAATCCGACAAGAGAACATCTTGAAAAGGTTGTAGCAAGTCTTGAAAACGGAACTGATGCTTTTGCATTTGCGTCCGGAATGGCAGCTATTTCTATGCTGATGGAGCTTTTCAAGCCCGGCGACCATATTATTGCGGATTCAGATTTGTATGGGGGAAGTATTCGTCTTTTCAGAAATGTATCTGAAAAAAACAGCATTAAATTTTCAAATATCGACTGTTGCAGAGAGAATATAGAGAATTTCATAACGCCTGAAACAAAAACTGTTTATATTGAAACACCGACTAATCCGATGATGAATGTAACGGATATTGCTGCTGTATCGAAAATAGCTAAAAAGCATGGTCTGCTTTTGATAGTTGACAATACTTTCATGTCGCCGTATTTTCAGAATCCGCTTGATTTGGGTGCGGATATTGTAGTACACAGCGGAACGAAATATCTTGGCGGTCACAATGATACGCTTGCGGGATTTCTTGTAACAAATAAGCCTGATATTGCCGAAAAATTTGCATTTCTGATAAAAACCACAGGAGCAGGACTTTCTCCGTTCGATTCTTTTCTGATTTTAAGGGGAATCAAAACACTCGCTGTCCGTATGGAAAAAGCACAGGAAAATGCTTTAAAAATCGCAGAGTGGCTTAAATTGCAGAAATCAGTTACAAGAGTTATCTATCCCGGACTTCCTGAACATCAGGGTCATGAAATTATGAAAAAACAGGCTCGTGGATTCGGTGCAATGTTGACATTTCAGGTAGAAAGCAAGAAATTTGCATTGTCTATTTTAGAAAAGGTTCGCATGATTAAGTACGCTGAAAGTCTCGGCGGAGTGGAAACGCTGATCACTTATCCCACTACACAGACTCATGCCGATGTACCGCAGGAAATCCGTGAGAAAAACGGAATTACAGAGAGTACGCTGCGCCTTTCAGTGGGCATTGAAAATGCAGAGGATCTGATTTATGAACTTGAAAAAGTATTTCAGGAAACGGAGCGTGAATTGAATGTCTGAGAGAAATCTTGATTTTGATAAAGTTATAGACCGCAGAAATACAAGATGTCTGAAATATGATTTTGCAAAACGTCGAGGAATGCCAGAAGATGTGCTTCCACTCTGGGTTGCGGATATGGATTTTGCAACATCTTCTTATATTGAAGATGCTTTAATTGAACGTGCCCAGCACGGGATTTTCGGCTACAGCGAAGTGCAGACGCCATATTTTGAAATTCTGGCAAATTGGCTGAAAAAACATCATAACTGGGACGTTCAGGAAAAATGGCTGATTAAAACTCCCGGAGTTGTATTTGCGCTTGCCATGGCAGTAAAAGCATATACGGAAATCGATGAAAGTGTTCTGATACAGACCCCTGTATATTATCCGTTTTATGAAGTCATTCGGGACAACGGCAGAAAAATCGTTGAAAATGAATTGTACCTTGGAGACGATAATCGTTATCATATTGATTTTGAAGATTTTGAAAATAAAATAATTTCTGAAAAAGTCAGACTGTTTATTCTTTGCAGTCCGCATAATCCGGTTGGGCGTGTGTGGACGGCAGAAGAACTTGTTAAACTCGGCGATATTTGCGTCAAACATGGTGTAATTGTGGTGAGTGATGAAATTCATTCGGATTTTGTATTTAAGGGCAGACACCATGTGTTTGCATCTCTGAAAAAAGAATTTGAAAATATCAGCATTACTTGTACGTCACCAAGCAAAACATTCAATCTTGCAAGTATGATGATGTCAAACATTTTTATTCCGAATCATGAATTGAAAAGAAAATTCCGAAAGGAACTTGATGCCGCAGGCACAAGTCAGCTTGGCATAATGGGACTTGTTGCCTGTGAAGCCGCATACAGCAAAGGCGAAGAATGGTATCGGTCAATGATTGAATATGTGAGGGAAAATATTGAGTTTACAAAAGAGTATATCGCTGAAAATATGTCCGATGTTTCCATGATTGACATTGAAGGTACATATCTTGTATGGCTTGATTTTCACAAAACAGGTCTGTCCACAGAGGAGCTTGACAGGCGAATTATTAATAATGCAAAATTATGGCTTGACAGCGGAAAAATCTTTGGAAAATGCGGAGAGGGTTTCCAGCGTATTAATGTAGCCTGTCCGAGAAGTATTCTGAAAGAGGCACTTGACCGTATCAAAAGTATACTATATTAAAGAACCTTCTATGGGCTATTGATTCATTCTATAGTTTGCAATAGATTTTGTATATAACGAACTTTTCAAAAAAGCCCTTGACAAAATGAAAAATATGATGTATACTAAATACATACCTGATAATACCTATACAAAAAATAGGATAACTAAGAAATAATTTTACGGAGGTAATTATTATGAGCAACATTAAAGAAAACGCACTTGAGCTTATCGGCGGAACACCGATACTTAAACTGAACGGCTATGCAAAGAAAGCCGGCATAAATAATGCAACCATTCTTGCAAAGCTGGAATATCTGAATCCGGCAGGCTCAGTTAAGGACAGAATCGCACTTGCAATGATTGAAGATGCCGAAGCCAAGGGAATTCTGAAACCCGGTGCAACAATAATCGAACCGACTTCAGGCAACACAGGCATTGGACTTGCAGCTGTGGCTGCCGCAAAGGGATACAAGGCAATTCTCACACTTCCCGATACCATGAGCGTTGAAAGAAGAAATCTCCTCAAGGCATATGGCGCTGAACTTGTACTTACCGAGGGCGCTAAGGGAATGAAAGGCGCTATAGCAAAAGCTGAGGAGCTGAATCAGCAGATAGAGGGTTCTGTCATTCTCGGACAGTTTGTGAATCCTGCAAATCCGGCAGTTCATAAGAAAACAACTGGTCCTGAAATTTGGGAGCAGACGGACGGCAAGGTGGATATTTTCGTTGCCGGAGTAGGTACAGGCGGTACTGTTACAGGGGTCGGCGAGTATTTGAAGGAGCAGAATCCCAATGTGAAGATCGTTGCAGTTGAACCTGCCGGCAGTCCTGTTCTTTCAGAGGGCAAAACAGGTCCTCACAAGATTCAGGGTATTGGAGCAGGTTTTGTTCCAGATACGCTCAATACCGCTGTTTACGATGAGATTATTGCAATCGAAAATGAGGATGCATTTGCAGAGGGCAGACGTTTTGCACAGAGCGAGGGAATCCTTGTAGGTATCTCCTCCGGTGCAGCACTCAAGGCAGCAACTCTCCTTGCACAGCGTCCGGAAAATGCAGGAAAGACTATTGTTGCACTTCTTCCTGATTCAGGCGACAGATATTTGTCTACACCGCTGTTCAGCAATAACTGATGAACACTTTTTGAACGGGGGTGAATGTTAATGAGCGAAACAATAGAGAAAAAACATATTCTGGAGCATTCGCATTTAGAAATGCTTGAAAAGCTTTTGAGTACCACGAAATATGGAAGTATCACCCTCATTGTGCAGGACGGAAAAATTGTACAGATAGATAAAACAGAAAAACATAGATTAAAAGACTGACCGAAAAAATCGGAGGTTTTGTTAAGTATTCAATACTGGCAATGCCTCCGATTTTTATATACTTATTTATTTTTAAGGAAAGTGATAGTGTGAGCAATACATATAAGGATTTACAGAACTCTCATCCGTGCTTTGGCGGACATAAAAATAATGTAGGAAGAATTCATCTGCCGGTAAGTCCTGGGTGTAATATTGCCTGTCGTTTCTGTGACAGAGTTATCAACGATACAGAGGAAAGACCAGGTGTAACTTCCAGGGTCGTAACGCCTGATGAAAGCATAGATATACTGGAAAAAGCATTAAAAGTCTGTCCGGAAATAACAGTGGCAGGAATTGCAGGTCCGGGAGATACTCTTGCTTCGGATCAGGCACTGGAAACGTTCAGAAAGGTTAAGGAAAAATTCCCTGATCTTATTAAGTGCATGAGTACAAACGGTCTTTTACTTTATGAAAAGGCAGAAGAAGTTATTGAAGTTGGAATAGATTCGCTTACAGTTACAGTAAATGCCGTAGATCCAGAAATAGAGGCAAAGCTGAATAAATATATTATTTATCACGGTCAAAAGTATGACGGAATCAAAGGCGCTGAAATACTGATAGAAAACCAGTTGAAAGGTATAAAAAAAGTTTCTGATGCCGGAATTACGGTAAAAGTAAATACAGTACTTGTTCCTGATATAAACGGAGAACATATTGAAGAAATAGCAAAAACTGTAAAAGATGCAGGAGCAAGCATTTACAATATTATTCCATTGATACCGCAGTTTGAACTTGCTGACCAGAAAGCTCCGACCTGTTCACAGATAGACGGAGCAAGAACGAAAGCATCAAAGTATATTGAGGTTTTCCGCCACTGTCAGCATTGCCGTGCAGATGCGGTAGGCGTTCCGGGAAAATCGGAATACGGCGACCGGATATATCAGAGAAGATTAAATGTAAAGGAAACGTTTTCTCATGGATAATTCATATAAAATTGCAGTTGCTTCATCTGACGGAATCGTTGTCAATCAGCATTTCGGACGTGCAGATAAATTTTCGATTTTTGAAATAGAGAACGATGGCAGCTTTAGCTTTATTGAAATACGTGCAGTAAAGCCGGTTTGCAATTACGGAAATCATGATGACGGTCAGCTTATAGAAAATTTACAGAAGATCAAGGATTGCAAATATATTCTTGTCAGCAAAATTGGTACAGGAGCATCCATACAGGCAGAACAGCTTGGAATCACTCCAATGGAGTTACCGGATATGATAGAAGAATCTATCCGAAAAGTAATTTCCTTTGAGCAGATACAAAACTTATTTGAAAGGAATTGAATACGATGTCAGAAATCAGACAAATTGCAATTTACGGAAAAGGCGGTATCGGTAAATCGACCACAACTCAGAATCTTACAGCAGGTCTTTGCGAACATGGCAAAAAGGTCATGGTCGTAGGCTGCGATCCGAAGGCAGATTCTACAAGACTTCTCCTTGGCGGACTTGCACAGAAAACCGTACTTGACACTATCAGGGACGAGGGAGAGGATATCGAGCTTGACAGAATCATGCGTGAGGGTTATGGCGGTACAAGATGTGTAGAGTCAGGCGGACCTGAACCGGGAGTCGGATGTGCGGGACGAGGTATCATAACCTCTATTAATATGCTTGAAAATCTCGGAGCATATACTGACGATCTTGATTATGTATTCTATGATGTACTCGGAGACGTAGTATGCGGCGGATTTGCAATGCCTATCAGAGAGGGCAAGGCAAAGGAAATTTACATAGTGGCAAGCGGTGAAATGATGGCGCTTTATGCGGCTAACAACATTGCAAAAGGTATCAAGCGTTATGCGAAAACAGGCGGTGTAAGACTTGGCGGTATCATTTGCAACAGCAGAAATGTTGATAGAGAACTCGATCTGCTCCGCGCATTTTCAAAGGAACTGGGAACACAGCTGCTCTATTTTGTACCTCGTGACAATATCGTTCAGCGTGCAGAGATCAACAAGAAAACAGTTATTGAATACAAGCCCGATTCAAGTCAGGCTCAAGAATACAGAAATCTTGCGGAAGCCGTTATCAACAATACAAAATTTGATATTCCGACTCCTATGACACAGGAAAGACTGGAAGAAATACTGCTTGAATTCGGTCTTATGGATTCAGCAGATGATTATCACATTTAAGGAGTAAAAATTATGGCGAAAATATATAGTTCTATTGCGGAGCTTGTCGGAAGAACTCCGTTACTGGAACTTAAAAATTACGAAGAAAAGCATGATCTTAAAGCGAAAATTCTTGTAAAGCTGGAGTATTTCAATCCAAATCAGAGTGTAAAGGACAGAATTGCTCTTGCAATGGTTGAAGATGCTGAAAGAACAGGCAAATTAAAAAAAGGTGATACTATTATAGAACTTACCAGCGGTAATACTGGTATCGGACTTGCGGCAATTGCGGCAGCAAAAGGGTATAAATTCCGTGTTTACATACAAGACCAAGTAAGCAAAGAGCGTTTTCAGGTAATACACGCATTCGGCGGCGAGACTGTAAAAATTTCGGAAGTTCCTGAAATTGTTGAAAGTATGGAAAAGTATGGTGCTGATTTTGTAGAGTGTGTAAAGGCGCTTGAAAGAGCTGTCAGCGATGAGGAAAATATATGGCTTGCAGACCAGACAAGAAATCATGTAAACCCTGATATCCATTTCAGAACGACAGGTCCGGAAATATGGCAGGATACAGATGGAAATGTTGATATTCTTGTTGCCAATGTAGGAACAGGCGGAACGCTTTCCGGTACGGGAAATTATTTGAAATCACAAAATCCGGATATACAAGTTGTAGGCATTCAGCCGACTGAAGATTCTTTCCAGAGTCCTGAACGTCCGGAGCAGGAGGAAATTACAGGTGTTCACCCGTTTGAAAACGTGGAAGAACGTTTTATTCCAGCTAATCTTGACAGAAAAGTTTATGACGACTGGTATGAAGTACATACAAATCAGGCTTATGAAGCAGCAAGAGAAGTGGCAAAAACAGACGGAATTTTAGTCGGAGCGTCATCGGGAGCTGCTATATATACAGCTGCAAAGCTTGCTAAAAAGCCTGAAAATGCAGGAAAAACAATCGTTGCTGTTTTGCCTGATACCGGACTTCGTTATCTTTCCACACATCTTTTTGATGAAAATTATCAGGGCTAAGGAGGCTCATATGGCATTAAATTTAGAAAGCTCAAATGTAGCGACCAGAGAAACCCGCATTGGTTCAATAACAGGCTATATAGGTACGCTTAGCGATCTTGCTGAGCAAAGCGGCTGCGGAACTCTTAAAGGCTGTTCGAGATGTTTTTCGCAATCAAGCACCTGTCTGTCAAGCTGTGCGTTGGGACAGCTTTCAGCAATCAGAGATGTTGCAATTATACATCATGGACCGGCAGGTTGTTCCGTTGCAAGCGCAGGTGCATATTATCTTGATAAGGTGATGGCGAAAAAACGTGGAGTTACCAACAATACAGTTTATGTCGGAACAGATATGAACGAAAAAGATACTATTTTCGGTTCATCAGACGCACTTAGAAGAATCATTCTGGAGGTCAACAAAAGATATTCTCCAAAGGCAATTTTTCTAACAAGCTCCTGTGCGACCGGTATTATAGGTGAAGATATCGACAGTGTTGTTGACGATGTAAGAGATGAAATAGATGTTCCAATTGTGGCAGTACACTGCGAGGGCTTTAAGTCAAGAATATGGGCGACAGGTTTTGATATTTCTGACCATGCGGTGCTTAGCAGCATCGTTCAGCCGCCGAAACAGAAAAGAAATACAATCAACTTCAAAAATTTCTACGAGAGCGCAAGACCTGAAATTATAGAGATTTTCAAAAATTTTGATTTAGATCCGATTTTCCTTTACTGCAATTCAACGGTTGAGGAACTCAGCCATATTTCCGAATCACTCGCTACTACTTGTATCTGCGGTACGCTCGGAAACTATCTCGGCAACGGACTTGAAGAAAAATACGGCGTTCCGTACATCAGAACGATCAATCCGCTCGGAATCGCAGGTTTTGAAACATGGCTGCGTGAGATTGGAAGAGTGACAGAACGAAGTGAAGCCGTTGAAAAATATATTACTGAACAGCGTGCGATCTACATTCCGCAAATCGAAGAAATCAAAAAGGAATTAAAAGGACTGAAAGCTGTTCTCGGCATGGGGCCGGGATATACTTTTGAGGTATCGAGAGTTCTGAATGAGCTTGGAATTGAAGTAGTGTGGGCATTGGCATGGCATTATGATAAAAAGTATGAGAATGGCGATGTACCGCCGTCAATGGAGTATCTGCTTGAAAACGGAGTTGACTTTGAGGCAAGCGTTGCAGATCAGCAGAATTACGAAGTGATGAATATTCTGAATAAATATCAGCCTGACCTGTATCTTTCAAGACATCCCGGTTCGACCGTATGGGCAATTAAAAACGGAACACCTGCTGTATATGTAGCGGACGAATATATGATTTTTGGCTACAAGCATACGCTGGAATTTGCACAGTCTGTTTTGGACAGTATTCATAACAGAAGTTTTGAAAAAAATCTTGCAAGACGTGTAAAGCTGCCGTATACCGAGTGGTGGTATGAACAGAACGTTGATAAATTCTTAGAGGAGGGAAAGAAGTAATGGCAAAACTGCTTGATAAACAGAGATACAAATGTGCATTGGGTGCAATGCAGACAGTTCAGGCTATAACAAGAGCAATCCCTGTGCTTCATTCCGGACCGGGCTGTGCTCAGAAGCTTTCAGATTCTATCGGAAGCAGTGGTTACTTTTCGCCCAATATCTTCCCATGTACCAGTATCAATGAAAAGGACGTTGTATTCGGCGGTGCAAAGAAACTGGATACTACCATTGCAAATGCTCTGAAAGTCATTGATGCAGATTTGTATGTTGTGCTGACCGGGTGTATTCCTGAAATTGTCGGAGACGATACGGCAGAGGTTGTAAGTCATTTTGAAGATTCGGAAAAGCCGGTTATTTATGCGTCCACAGCAGGATTCAAGGGCAATAATTATAAAGGTCACGAGCAGATCATTGATGCCATAATCGACCAGTATCTTGAAAAGTCGGATGAAAAGGAAAAAGGTCTTGTAAATATCTGGGCTGACGTTCCGTATCAGGATCTTTTCTGGCTCGGTAATATCAGAGAACTGGAAAAGCTCATCGCCGAGCTTGGTCTTACGCCTAATACGATATTCGGTTATCAGCGTGGAATCAAAAATATTGACCGCATTCCGAAGGCTGAATTCAATCTCCTTGTATCACCGTGGGTGTCTGTGGGTAACATGAAGAAAATGGAGAAGAAACTTGGTATACCATATCTTCATTATCCTACACTTCCTATCGGAGCTTATGAAACAAGTAAATTTCTGCGTGAAGTCGGAAAATTCGCCGGAGTTGACGAGCAGAAAGTAGAAAGTATCATTAATGAACATGAGAACTATTACTACTATCTCATTGAACGATATGCAGATATGTTCCTTGAAACTCGTGTAATGGCAAAGCAGTTTTCAGTTGTTGCCGATGCTCAGTACGCTCTTGGAATCACGAAATTCCTTGTAAATGATCTCGGACTTGTTCCGGCAAAGCAGTTCATAACGGACGATACACCAAAGGCATTTCAGGAGAAGATAAAAGCCGAATTTGAGAACCTCAACTACGGATTGAAAGCGGAAGTCAGCTTTGAAACGGACAGTTATAAGATACATAATGAAATTCAGTCTCACGATTATCACGGATATCCGCTGATTCTTGGAAGCTACTATGAAAAAGAGATAACCGAGAAAATGTTCGGACACTTTTTGAATGTCTCATGGCCTGTACAAGACAAAGTAGTGCTTGATGACTTCTATGTTGGCTACACAGGCGGAATCCGTCTGATAGAGGATATTTATTCCGTTGCCGTTCAGAGGTGGAACTGATGGAGGGTAATATGTCCTATAAAATAGCAGTTGCGTCTTCTGACGGTGAAAATATTAATGAAACTTTTGGTTCTGCAAAAAGTTTTGTAATTTATGAAGTGACAAACGGTGTATATCAAAGGACAGAAGAAAGAATCAGCGATGCAGAAGAAACAGTTTCAAAAAATAACTGCAATTCAGGTGGCTGCGGAAATGCAGGCGGATGCAGTTCAGGTTGTGGCAGACAAGGAGAAGCTTCTTCAAAAGTGGAGCTTATTTCTGATTGCAGGGCTGTAGTCTGTAAAAAGATAGGTTTTCATATTCAGAAGCAACTGGAGCGAAAAGCTATATCAGCATTTGATGTGAACTGTACTATAGAGGAGACTATTGATAAAATAACCGCTTATTACAGCCGTATTGACAGGCATGAATCGCTTAGAAAATAAAATATATGGATAATTGACCGGACAATCGAAGGTTTGGAATTTTGAAACTTCTTGATGTCCGGTTTTAATACTAATCCCTGAAATGAAAAGATAAATGTTGATTTTATAGATTGACTATAGGTCATAGAAAAAATGTATTTGACAATTTAAAGGTGCGCATGGAGGCTACATCCTTCAATATCCACCGGAAGAATATACAGTGGGATATATTCTGAAAACTGTCGAGGGTAATATAGCTCCTACGGACTGTGTCGGAGAAAATGGTGTTATTTGTGAGAACAGAGGAACTTGTGTGAGCCATCGTTTATGGCAAAAACTCTACACGGCAATAAATGATGTGCTGGAGGAAGTCACTTTAGCGGATATGCTTGAGTGCAGAATGAACTTTGGGCAGATCAATATGTAATATAAAGAAAGAAGGAAATTATATGGATAAAATCATTTATCTGGATAATGCAGCTACAACACAGGTAAGCGAGACAGTTTTAAATGAAATGCTTCCGTTTTTCAGACAAACCTACAGTAATCCGTCAGCGATCTATGGCTTTGCAGAAGAAAGTAAAAAAGCGATAAGCAAAGCGAGAACACAGGCAGCTGAGCTTATCGGTGCAAAACCTGAGGAGATATATTTCACAGGCGGTGGAAGTGAATCGGACAACTGGGCATTGAAAGCGGCTATTGAAGCGTATTCTGCGAAAGGAAAGCATATCATTACCAGTAAGATTGAACATCACGCAATTCTGCACACTTGTTCCTATCTGGAAAAACTGGGCTGTGAAATTACATATCTTGACGTGGACGAGAATGGAAAAATTTCTCTTGACGAGTTAAGAAATGCAATTCGACCGGATACCATATTGATATCCATTATGACGGCAAACAATGAAATCGGAACAATTGAACCAATCGCAGAAATCGGCAGGATCGCACATGAAAACAAAATTCTTTTTCATACAGATGCGGTGCAGGCATATGGTCATATTCCAATCAATGTGGACGAAATGAATATTGATATGCTTTCTGCAAGCGGTCATAAATTCAATGGTCCAAAAGGGATCGGAATTTTGTATATCCGTAAGGGTGTAAAAATCCGTTCTTTCATTCATGGAGGTTCCCAGGAGCGAAACAGGAGAGCAGGTACATCCAATGTACCGTCAATTGTTGGATTTGGTAAAGCTGCACAGATTGCGGGAGAAACCATGTCAGAACGCATCAAGCAGGAAACAGAGATCCGTGACCATCTGATTGAACGGGTATTATCTGAAATTCCATACGCACGTCTGAATGGTCACCCGACAGACAGACTTCCGAATAATGCAAATTTCTGCTTTCAGTTTATTGAGGGCGAATCGTTGCTTATACTGCTGGATCAGCTCGGCGTGTGTGCGTCAAGCGGTTCTGCCTGCACGTCTGGCTCACTTGATCCATCTCATGTATTGCTGGCACTCGGACTGCCCCATGAGATTGCACATGGTTCATTAAGGCTGACTTTATCGGAGGAAACGACATTGGCGGAGATTGATTTTGTTGTAGATGAACTGAAAAAAATCATCGAGAGACTTCGCAATATGTCACCGTTGTATGAGGGTATCTCCGCTTCCGTACATGGAAACACAGTATGGTATCAGATGAGGAAAACTCTTTAAGGGAGTGATGGAAATGCCGAATCAGAAGGAAATAGCTATAAAAATACGTTCCAAAGACAGAACAGGTCTGATATTTGAAATCACAAAAATTTTTTCTGATATGAATGTTGGGATACTGAATCATTCCGCACGGGTTTATAATGACAGAAATAGAGGAATGATTTCAGAATGCAATTTGATTATATGCCCTGAAAATGAAGATATAACAGCACTGGCAAAACGCCGTCTGCGAAAGATAAAAGGTGTTATCTCTGTAAATTAAAGGTAAAGAGGCGATAAAAATGGATCAGTATGCAAGAACAGAATTGCTGTTTGGCTCGGAAGCTATGGAAAAACTTCGTGCCAGCAGAATAGCTGTTTTCGGAATCGGAGGTGTAGGCGGATACGCAGTTGAAGCACTCGCAAGAAGCGGCGTTGGGACATTGGATTTAATTGACGATGACAGGATATGTCTTACCAATTTGAACAGACAAATTTTAGCAACACGGCAGACTGTCGGAAAATACAAGGTGGACGCCGCCGAAAAACGTATTTATGAAATCGATCCCTCAATTTGCATAAATACATATAAGTGTTTTTATATGCCTGATACGGCAGATCAATTTGATTTTTCTCAATATGATTATATTATTGATGCAATTGATACGGTAACGGGAAAACTGGAGATAATAAAGCACGCAAAGGCTTTGAATATTCCTGTGATTTCATCCATGGGAGCAGGAAATAAACTTGATCAGACAGCATTTCGAGTTGCGGATATTTATGAAACGAAAGTCTGTCCTTTGGCAAAAGTTATGCGGCATGAATTAAGAAAACTTGGCGTCAAAAGTCTCAAAGTTGTATATTCGGAAGAAAAACCGATTCGTCCCATTGAAGATAAAGAAATTTCGTGCCGCAGCCATTGCATATGTCCGCCAGGAACAACACGTAAATGTACGGTGCGAAGAGATATTCCCGGTTCAAATGCATTTGTTCCTTCGGTTGTGGGTTTAATAATTGCAGGAGAAGTGATCAAAGACATAACAAAAATTTAAGAAGGAGATAGTACAATGACAAGAGAAATAGCATGGGAGCTGCTTACAGAATTTAACAAAGAACCTTTTCATTTGAGACACGCTGTTACTGTTGAGGGCGTTATGAAATATTTTGCAAATGAATTGGGATATGCAAATGAAGAAACATTTTGGGGAATAGTCGGACTTCTTCATGACCTTGATTTTGAGCAGTTTCCAGAACAGCACTGTATCAAGGAGCAGGAAATTATGCGTGAGCGTGGAATAGATGAACGTATTATCCATGCAACAGCAAGTCACGGTTATGAATTGACTGTAGATATTAAGCCTGAACATGAAATGGAAAAGATTCTGTATGCTGTTGATGAATTGACCGGACTTATCGGAACTGTTGCGTTGATGCGACCTTCCAAAAGCGTATCGGATTTGGAATTGAAATCCGTTAAAAAGAAGTATAAGAACGCAAACTTTGCCGCAGGTTGTTCACGTGGGGTAATAGAACGTGGCGCTGCAATGCTTGGCTGGACACTGGACGATTTGATAAGTAAAACAATTCTTGCAATGAGAAACTGTGAGGATATTTATGAAAAATTCTGAGTTGATTGAAAAGCTGAAATGTGATCGTAATCTTTCTGATGATGAGTTCAAGGTGTTGCTGGAAAGTGATGCATTTGATGAATTTCTTTACAGAGCAGCCGATGAAAAACGTCGGAGCATTTATGGTGATGAAGTCTATATCCGAGGACTGATTGAATTTACAAATTATTGTCGTAATAATTGCTATTACTGTGGAATTCGGAGGGATAATAAAAAAGTTGAGCGTTATCGGCTTACTAAAGAAGAGATACTCACCTGCTGCGAGGAAGGATATCGTCTTGGTTTTCGCACTTTTGTACTGCAAGGGGGAGAGGATTCCTATTATACCGATACGCTATTATGTGGTATTATTTCTGAAATTCATGAGCATTTTTCAGATTGTGCCATTACGCTTTCTGTTGGTGAAAATTCAAAAGAAAGTTATCGTAACTTTTTCAATGCAGGAGCAACACGTTATCTATTGCGTCACGAAACAGCAGATGCAGAACATTATCAAAAACTCCATCCATACAGTATGAGCTTAGATAATCGAAAAAGATGTCTTTATACTCTTAAAGAAATCGAATATCAGGTCGGATCAGGTTTTATGGTGGGAGCGCCTTATCAGAAAACAGAATTTTTGATTGAAGATCTGCGTTTTTTACAGAAACTGAAACCAGATATGATAGGTATTGGACCGTATATCACGCATACAGATACCCCGTTTGCTTCTTTTGAAAATGGGAGTATGCTTCTTACATTACGTTTGATATCTGTTTTGCGTTTGATGTTTCCATACGCTCTGATACCATCTACAACAGCGCTTGGTACAATTCATTCCCAGGGACGTGAATTGGGATTAAAAGCTGGCGCTAATGTGATAATGCCAAACCTTTCACCGGTAGGTGTAAGGAAATTATATTCACTTTATGAGAATAAGATTTGTACTGGAGAAGAAGCAGCACAATGCCGTGGCTGTCTGGAACAGCGTGTAAAGTCGGCAGGTTATCGAATTGTCACTTCAATTGGCAATAGGATAAAAGAGATAGAATGACATTAAATGTATATCACAATGAAATTCTGAAAAATAAAAATATATGCTTCACGAAAAGTACATGATTTTTGAACATCGCTAAATGAGGTAATTCTGTCAGCAAGAATTTTCGAAACTTGTTTACAATTAACAAACAGAAAGCGTGAATAAAATGAAAACCGAATGGATTTTGTGTCCCATATGCAGGAATAAAACCCGCAATAAAATACGAGATGATACTGTTTTAAAGAATTATCCGCTGTATTGCCCGAAATGTAAGCAGGAAACATTGATTGAAGTTAAAAAATTACAAATAACCGTCATCAAAGAGCCAGACGCATAAGACGCAGAGCCGATGAACTTGTGAGACACCTCACAGTTCACCGGCTCTTTATTTGTGAAAAAACAGCCTTACGGCTACTTTTCGGGCGCAGTATCAATTAAGGCTTTCACAGTTGCTTTGACGACTTCCAACGACCGTTCATCGCAAGCTGAAAGCATACGGATGAGATTTTCTACCTCGGAATCTTTGGAAGGCTTCTCAGGGTAGAAAATCGAATCCGCAGAAATGTTCAATTCTCGAATGAGCTTATGTAGAACATCAAAGCTGGGCTTTTTGCCCTCATTTTCAATTCGGTATAGGTATCGTTCAGTAATATCCACTTTATTTGCTAACGCTTCTATGGTAATTTCGGCATTTTCACGAGCTGCCTTAACGATACAACCAAGCGTTTCAGGTTTATTATGCATTTACAGTTCACCTCCATATATAATTATACTAATTTATGCCGCCTTTAATAATGGCATAACAATTCAATTATTAGTGAACTGCCAATTCGTGAATAATTGAGATATATAGAAATATAAACCCTGCCAAATAAAAAATGAGGTTTTGACAGGACGATTTATAGTAAACGACAAAAACTTTTGGCGTTTGCTATTTGCCGATTTGCATGAAGTGAGCGAAGCGAACGGATATGCAAGGCAATTTAAATAATTTATTATAGGCAATGTCAAATTCTTTTTGACGTTGACTATAATATGCCTACACCCTCCTATTCTGAGTTTTTGGATTGGAGGAATTTTTTATGCACTGGACTACTGTCGGAATTCCACTGCTCGTGATGGGCAGCGAGTGCGAGGCATTATCAGAGGTTATACATCAAAAAAAGCACTTATTCGACACAGGGATATTGCGGCTTGTATGATGAACTGATATGCCATAGATATAATGAAATAAATGCACTTGTACGGCGAATTTTATCGCTTTACAAGTGCGTTTTTGCATTTGTTGGTATTTTGGTACATCACAGCATTGGCTGTCGCTCACCACCTCCAGTTTGAATTTTTACATTTTTGAAAATTCAAACTGGAGGAAAGAAAATGACAAAAGATCAATTTGATATTCTGAAAGAGGAATTTCAGAATGAGTGCAAGGTCATAAATTTGAAGTATGAGTATGAAGGGTATAGAGGCAAGGAACAATGGGCGATTATTTCGGCGCTAACCGAAAAAGAACTGTTTGAAAAATACCCTGATATTATAAAACGATACATACCGTTTGTGCTGCTGTCTGCTGAACAGGGAGAAGCAGTGTATGAGTTCAGGAGGAATGAAAACAAGTTCTATAAGCGCCGTAAAAACAATGAGGACGCATATGGATATGACGATGAACTTATAGGGATATTTCATTCGGAGGTCATTGTTCCAGACTTTATTGAGCAGCAGATAATGGAAGAATATGAAGAAAGTTGTTATCAGTTGAAGATGGAGCTGATGGACAAGTCTCTTTCAAGTCTTACCGAGAAGCAATATAAATATCTCATAGCAAGATATATTGCCCAAAAGAGCGCAAGGGAAATTGCAAAAGAAGATGGCGTGTCTCATCAGGCTATCGAAAAGCATTTGAATGCAGCGGTCAAGAAAGTAAAGAAAATATTTGCGGGATTTTTCCGAGAATAGGTTGTCATTTGGCTAACTAATTCCAAATTAGTGAAGGGGTTATTTTGAATCCGGATAAAAGATTCCCCCTTCACTTAATCTTGGAAATGGAAGGTCAATGCTTTGCGCAACATTTTTTGGTATTATACTTGATTTCAGAGTAAAAAAATGATATACTAATACTATAAGATTGGAGATGCGGCAATGGGTATTTATTTGAATCCGGATAATACAGCGTTTCAAAAAGCTGTTAATACAGAGATATATGTGGACAAAAGTATGCTTATCGCTTATACCAATAGGCTTTTAAATACAGAGCATGAGGAAATTTGCGTAAGCCGTCCAAGAAGATTTGGTAAATCAATGGCAGCAAATATGCTTGCAGCATATTATAGCCGTGGCTGTGATTCAAGAGAACTGTTCGGCAACTTGAAAATTGCAAATACAGAGTCTTTTGAAAAGCATTTAAATCAGTATAATGTGATAAGACTGGACATTCAAAAATTTGCCAATCGTGTCAAGACAGTCGAGGAAATGCTTGAGTTGCTGCAAAAAAGAGTAATAAACGAACTCAGGCAGACTTTTGACATCAGCGAAAGTGAAACGGATCTGCCATTTGTTCTTGAAGAAATTTTCAATAAAAATAAACAGCCATTTATATTTGTTATTGACGAGTGGGACTGTGTTCTCAGAAAAAAAAGTGACAGCAATGAAGAACAAAAAACATATCTTGATTTTTTGTGCAGTCTTTTTAAGGGACAAAGCTATATTTCGCTTGCATATATGACTGGAATCCTGCCAATCAAAAAGTACGGCGATCATTCAGCGCTTAATATGTTTGACGAGTATTCTATGACCGACGCTGAACCGCTTGAAGAATTTACAGGCTTTACGGAAAACGAAGTTAAGATGTTATGCAGAGATCATGGCATGGATTTTACTGAAACAAAAAAGTGGTATGACGGATATAGTTTAAACCAACTGTCAATTTACAATCCGAAATCTGTTGTAGAAGCAATGATGCGGAAAAAATTCAATAATTATTGGACAAAAACAGAAACTTATGAATCGCTGAAAAAATATATTCAAATGGATAGCTTCGGGTTAAAAGATATTGTAACAAGATTGATTGCAGGTGAACACCTGCCGATGAACCCCGATAAATTTCAGAACGATATGACTACATTTAATAGTGCGGACGATGTTCTGACATTGTTGGTTCATCTCGGTTATCTGACGTTTGATTTTGATACGAAAACAGTATGGATTCCTAATAACGAAGTACAGCGGGAATTTATAAATTCTATTGAAGACGGCGGTTGGGAAGAAGTTATGAAAGCAATAAGAATTTCAGACGAACTTCTGACAGCAACCCTTAACTGTAATGAAGAAAAAGCTGCGGAAATTGTAGAGCAGGTACATCGTGAAAATACGTCTATTCTTCAATACAATAATGAAAATTCATTGTCATGCGTTCTTTCGCTTGCGTATTATTCTGCAAAAAAAGACTATACTATGTATCGTGAACTTCCAGGCGGCGATGGATTTGCCGATCTGGTATTTGTACCGAGAAGCGCATGCCAAACCTCGGCGTTTATAGTGGAGTTAAAATGGGATAAATCGGCAGAAACTGCAATAGATC